>JBJOHE010000332.1:0-10269 GCA_046047895.1 Planctomycetota bacterium
AATCCGGGTGCTTTGTCGAAACGGGAATTGCCGCGGTAGACTCCGAGCCATGAGGGAACTTCGCAGAATCTGGCAGGGGATGGGCCGCGTTGCCCTGGTGGCAGGGGCCTTGGTCGCGTTCGCGGGCGTGGCTACCGCCGCGGAACGGTCGTCGCTCGAACAGCAGGCCGACGCCTTCTTCGGCGCCTATCTCGTCGCCCCGCTGGCCCGAGTGATCTTCTGGGAGGTGCCAGGCCTCCAGATGCCCCTGGTCGTGCTCTGGCTCCTGGCCGGTTCGCTCTACTTCACCGTGCGGATGGGCTTCGTCAACCTGCGGATGTTCGGCCACGCGATTGAACTGGTGCGGGGTAAATACGACGACCCCGAAGCGGCCGGCGAGGTGAGCCATTTCCAGGCGTTGGCCACGGCCCTCTCGGCAACCGTTGGCCTCGGCAACATCGCCGGCGTGGCGATCGCGGTGGCCACGGGCGGCCCGGGTGCCACACTCTGGATGATCCTGGCGGGCTTCCTCGGGATGTCGGCCAAGTTCACTGAGGTGACGCTCGGGCAGAAATACCGGCATGTTCGGCCAGACGGCACGATCATGGGCGGCGCGATGTATTACCTCACGGAAGGGCTCGCGGCCCGCGGGCTCGCGCCGCTGGGGCGTGTGCTGGCGGTGGTGTTCGTGGTGCTCTGCATCGGCGGTTCGTTCGGCGGCGGCAACTCGTTTCAGGTGAAGCAGGGGCTCGATCAGATCCGGCTGATCGTGCCGCTGTTCGACGCCCATCCCTGGGCCTACGGACTCTTGATGGCCTTCCTCGTGGGGATCGTGATCATCGGGGGCATCCGCCGGATCGCGAGCGTGGCCGACAAGATCGTGCCCTTCATGTGCATCCTCTACGTGCTCGCCTGCCTCTATGTGATCCTGGCCAACGTCGGCCAACTGCCGGCCGCGATCCGCGAGATCGTGGTCGGGGCCTTCACCCCGGGGGCGGCCTACGGTGGCTTTGTCGGCTGCCTCGTGATCGGCATTCGGCGGGCGGCCTTCTCCAACGAGGCGGGGGTGGGCTCTGCGGCGATCGCCCACTCGGCGGCCCGGAGCGACTATCCGGTGCAGGAGGGGATCGTCTCGCTACTCGAGCCCTTCATCGACACGGTGGTCGTCTGCACGATGACGGCGCTGGTGATCGTGATCACCGGCATCTGCGGCGACGACGGCTGCCGCGTCTTCGTCGAGAAGCAGCAGGGCGCGGCGCTCACCTCGGCCGCGATGGCGGGGGAGATCTCCTGGTTTCCCTATGTGCTGTCGCTGGCCGTTTTTCTCTTCTCCTACTCCACGATGATTTCCTGGTCGTACTACGGCGAGCGGTGCTGGACCTGGCTGTTCGGTGAGTCGTTCACGCTCCTTTACCGGCTTCTGTTTCTCGGGTTCACGTTCCTCGGCTCGATCGTGACGGCCACCAACGTGCTCGAGTTTTCCGACCTGATGATTCTGGGGATGGCGTTTCCCAACGTGCTCGGCTGCCTCCTGCTCTCGGGCGTAGTGGCCAAGAGCCTGGCCGACTACCGGCAGGCGTTGGCCTCCGGCGAGGTGCAGCCACACGGCTGACGCTCGCTACTCGGTGGAGCCACCGGCTCGGGGGCGGCAAAAGTCGCGTCGCGGGCGAGGATACGCCCTCATGCTCCGCGAGCGTTCGCCGACCCCCGAGCCTCGCGGGTCACGATGAAGCCACCGGCTCGGGGGCGGCACAATTCGCTTTGCGAGGCTGTCAGGGCCGCACGCCGATCCGGACCGCCCGCGAGTCGACGGCATCGGCGAAGGCCGCTTCCACATCGGTGAGCGGATACCAGCGTTCGACGAGCGAAGCGAAGGGGAAGTCGGCTCCATGGGCGGCGAGAAATCGGACGGCCGTGAGCAGATGCCGCGGGGCGTAGTTGTGGATGCCGCGGATCGTCACGAGCCGGCGGACGAGTTGCTCGGGATCGATGGCGACGGTGCCGACCGGTGCGACCGAGCCCACGAGGTGCACGCTGCCGCCAAGGCCGGCGGAGGCGATCGCCTCCGCGACCGCGGCAGCCGCGCCCGAGAGTTCGAGGGCGAGATCAATCCGGCCGGCGACAGGATGGGTCGCGAGATTCCCCGGGTCGACGACCGTCGACGCTCCGAAGGCCGGCGCTCGGTCGCGGCGGAGCGGGAGCGGGTCGATCGCAATCACGTCGGCCGCTCCGGCGGTGCGGGCCATGCTGCAGGCCGTCAGGCCGAGTAGGCCGAGGCCGAAGATGGCGACGGTCTTCCCGGTGAGATCACCGGCCGGCTCGAGGGCGGCGGCCACCGTGGCGGTGGCGCAGCTCGCCGGGCAGGCGTGTTCAAGCGGAATCGCGGCGGGAAGTTTCATGATCGCGGTGCCTGGTGCCAGCAGGCAGACGTCCGCGAGCCCGCCGGTGAAGACGCGGCGGCCAACCGCCCGCTCGTGACCGTATTTGAGCCCCCGCTCGCACTTCTGCGGCAGGCCGCGGCTGCAGTTTCCGCAGGAGCCACATGAGGCCACGATCGCCCAGACCACGCTGTCGCCCACGGCGAGCGGCTCGCCAGCGAGATCGTGAACAGATCCGTCGGTCATCACCGCGATTCGGCCCACGATCTCGTGGCCGAGCACCGTCGGCACCGCCACCTCTCGCCTGCCTTCGGTCGTGTGGAGGTCGCTGCCGCAGAGCGTGCAGCCGAGCACCTCCACGAGCAGCTCGCCTGGGGCGAGCGTCGGGACGGGCAGAGACCGCACCGTGAGCCGGCGGGGTTCGCCCTCGAACACCGCCGCCCGGGCGACTGCCCTGGAGGGAGGGCTGCCGCTCATCGGGTGGGCTCCGCTGGCAAGCCGCGGGCCGGCTCCGAGGGAGGGGCTGCCGGCCGCCACCGCCAGGTGACGCCGAGAGCGACCATGGAGATGGCGATCGCGATCCAGCTGGATCCGACGAAGATCGTGAGGGAGTCGACGCGGCTCGCGAGGATCCCTCCGCCGAGCATCACACCCACATACGCGAGGTAGCCGAAGGCGTCGGCGAGATACATCAAAAAGCCGATCGTGCCCGGCTCGCGGGTCATCGCCAGGAGCCGTTCAAACACGGTCGTGTGGATCGCCACGTAGGGAAGGTAGAGGCCCAGGCCCGTCATCACCATGAAGGGAAAGCCCCCCACGAGGCCCGTCGCCCGGGCGACGAGCGCGATCGCGAGGAGAAGAAAGCCCACCAGGCAGACGCCGAGCGAGAAGGCGAAGCCCCGGCGGTTGTCGCGGACGAGCACGGCCGCTCCACTTGCAGCCAAGACGCCGAGGGCGACGAAAAACTCCGTCTGGGTGAACACCTCCGGAGGGGCTGTGACGCCGAGCCCCTGCCAGATCTCTGGGGCGAAGTCGTCCCGGATGTTGCGGATCACGTTGGTCAAGACGTAGACGGTGACGATCGCCAGCACGACGCCACCATAGCGGGCCAGGAACCGGCGACGATCCGCGGCATTCATCGGCCGCCGCTCGCTGCGGGCCTCGCGATCCCGCGAGGACGGGGGCTTGACGAGGTGGAGCAGGGCGGTGAACAGAGTGAGCGGCGCCAGGTAGATCGCTCCGGCCGTCGCGGGCATCCAGGCCTCGCTGATACCGCGATCGAGCAGCCAGACGCCGGTCGATTTCATCACGCCGCCGGCGAGGATGAAGCTCGCGCAGAGGCCGGCCGTGAGCAGCTCCGTCACCCGCCGGCCCTCCAGCGGGGCCAGCACGAGGCCGAACACCATTCCCAAAGGCAGTCCATTGATGAAGAGGCAGCCGACGTTCCACGGCTGGGGCAGCACCGCAAAGCCCACGAGCGCCGCCTCGGCCACGAGCACGAGGCCCGCGAGCGCCGCCGCTCGCCAGCGGGGCGGCATTTCGGAGACCACGCGGATGCCGATGAACTTCGAGAGGGTGTAGCCCAGCACCTGCGAGATCACGAGCGCCTGCTTGAAGCCCACGCCGAGCACCGTGGCGTCGGCGTAGGTGGCGGCCGTGAACGGCTTCCGCAGGCCGTACATGCAGAAGTAGGCGCCGAAGGCCGCCACCACAGCGAGGACCGGCTGCAGCCAGTCGCCGTCCCCGTGGCCTTCGGGATCGCTCGCCGCTATGCTCCCCGACCGAGTCGTCATCAAGTTGTCCCTGGGCGTGGCTTCGGCCGGCATTCACTTCGGTCCAAGCGGGAGCATCATGGCCGATCGCAGGCATTTGTGCATCGTGGGCGGCGGCATCATGGGGCTCGCCCATGCCTGGGCTGCGGCCGATCGGGGCTGGCGGGTGACCGTGTTTGACCGCGGCCGGATCGCCGAGGGGGCGTCGATTCGCAACTTCGGCATGGTCTGGCCTGTTGGGCAGCCTGCCGGGGAACCGCTGGCGACGGCGCTCGCCAGCCGCACTCGCTGGCTTGAACTCGCGCGGGAGGCGGGAATCTCTGCGAGCCCCGTGGGGTCGATCCACATCGCGCGTCACGACGACGAATGGGCAGTGCTGCGAGAGTTCGCCGAACGCGGTCGCGATCTCGGTTACGACCTGCAGCTCCTCTCCCCGGCCGAGGCTCAGGCCCTGAGTCCGGCGGTGGCCGACGGCCTTGTGGGCGGGCTCTGGAGCGGCACGGAACTCGCGGTCGATCCCCCTCGGGCCGTCGCCGGTGCCGCTCGCTGGCTTGCCGCCGCCCGGGGTGTGGCATTCCACTTCGAGACGGCCGTGACCCACGTGGAGTCTGGCCTCGTGCGGACCGCCGCCGGCCGGGCCTGGCCCTGCGATCGGGTCGTGGTCTGCGGCGGATCGGACTTTGAAACCCTGTTTCCAGAGGAGTTTTCCGCGGCCCGATCCCGGGGGCTGACCCGCTGCAAGCTGCAAATGCTCTCCACGCTGCCCCAGCCGGCGGGCTTTCGCCTCGGCCCGCACCTCGCCGGCGGATTGACGCTGCGGCACTACCGCGGCTTTGAGATTTGTCCGTCGCTCACGGCCGTGCGGGAGCGGGTGACGGCCGAGGCTCCGGAGCTCGATCGCTACGGCATTCATGTGATGGCGTCGCAAGACTCCGACGGCCGGGTGATCCTCGGAGATTCCCACGAATACGACGCCGCCATGGAGCCCTTCGATTCCGCCGAGATCGAGGCGCTCATGCTGCGGGAACTCCATCGGCTCATCCGGCTGCCCGACTGGACGATCGGCCGCCGGTGGCACGGCATCTACGCGAAGTATCCTGCCGACCTGCAGCTTGCGAGCGAGCCGCTGCCCGAGGTCTGGATCCGCACCGGCCCTGGCGGCGCCGGCATGACCCTCGCCTTCGGGCTCGCCGAACGTGACTGGGAGCGGGCGGCTTGAGGACGACACATTTCACCGGAGGTTTCTGACATGGGCCTGAAGGCTGTGATTCTCGACTGGGCGGGGACGACGGTGGACTACGGCAGCTGCGGGCCGGCGGCCGTGTTTCAACAGATCTTCGCGAGCCAGGGCGTGCCGATCACCGCGGCCGAGGCGCGCGAGCCGATGGGCCGGGCGAAGCGGGACCACATCGCCACCGTCAGCCGGATGCCGCGGGTTGCGGCGGCCTGGCAGGCGAGGCATGGAGCGGCCTGTTCCGAGGCCGACATCGACCGGATGTATGCCGACTTCTTGCCGCTCCAAAAGCGGGTTTTGGCCGAGCGGAGCGGGGTGATTCCGGGGGTGGCCGAGGCGATCACCCGGCTCCGGACGCGGGGCCTCAAGATCGGCTCCAGCACCGGTTACACGCGGGAACTCATGGATGTGGTCGAGCCGCTGGCCGCGGAGCAGGGCTACCGGCCCGACGTCGTCTGCACGGCCGACGAGGTCTCCGCTGGCCGGCCTGAGCCGTTTTTGAACCGGCTCGTCGCGGAGCGGCTCGGCGTGGAGCTTTCGCGGGATGTGATCGTCGTGGATGACACGCCCGTGGGGATCGAGGCGGGCCTGCGGGCGGGAGCCACCACGATCGCGGTCAGTAAGACGGGCAACATGCTCGGGCTCGATGAGCCCGAGGTTGCGGCAATTGCGGCCGACGACCTCGCCTCGCGGCTGCGGCAGATCGAGGCGGAGTGCCACAGGCTCGGCGCGCACCATGTGATCGAGAGCGTGGCGGATCTGCCCGCGCTGCTCGAATTGCTCTGAATTAAGGTCTTCGCTGGCCATGAGGAGGCTGCCGCGCGACCGCCAACACGCGGCATAGCCGCCGCTGATGGCGAGGAGGAGCAGGCCTCTGCGGGTCTGGTCCTCACACAATTCTCAAGGTCTCGCCGCCGCTCATCAAATCCAAATGTGAGCGGCCTACCCTCTCGTGCCGATGGGGGCCGGGGAACGCGAGCGGGCTCGCTCACAAAATGAAACTTTGATGAGCGTCCTGGAAAGCGATTGCCATCCCGGTAGTTTGCCGCGATATCCAAGGCACGAGACCGCCGACCCCGTCCGGCGGCCGTGATTGACGATTCACCGTTTGATTTCCAGGTCAGTTCCTCGATTTTCACGCAAGGAGTTTCCCCATGCGGCTGCGACGCACCCGAGCGACCGGTTCCTTCACCGCCCTGATCGCCGACCTGTTCGGCTCCCGGCAGCAGCGGCGGCCCCGGCGACTCCCAGCCCTCGCTGGTGTGGAGCGATGCGAGGAGCGGAAACTGCTCGCGCTCACGATCACGAGCCTCGGTACGCCGCCGGTGGCGGCCGAGAACGTCGATCTCGGCACCGACCTCGTCTTCACGTTCAATGAGAACGTGCTCAAGGGCCAGGGCAACATCTACGTGGTCGAGCAGGACGCCGGGCAGGTCGGCTTGGCCGTCGACGTCCGCAGCAGTGCGGTCACCGTCGCGGGCAATCAGGTGACGGTCGATCTTCCGGCTGACCTCCTGCCCGACAACACCTACTCCGTGATCATCGATCCGGGTGCGTTCATCGACACCTCATCCACGCCCACCGCCGGTGCGACCCTCCTCACGCAAAACTTCGACTTTGCCGCCCTGGGGCCGTTCGTGTTCGAGGCCAACGGCGATGGCACCGACTTCTCGACCACGCCGCAGTTCGGTTTTGATTTCCAGACCACGCTCGACCCCACCAAGGGTTATGACGAGTGGCGGGGCTGGTCGTTTGCCGACAAGGATTCCTGGCTCGCCGCCGACAATCAGGGCCGCGACCAGTTCACCCTCGGCACCGGCACCGTGATGGTGGCCGACACCGACGAATACGACGACGGCAACGCGGCCGAGCGGCCGTGGGTGGGGTATTCCTACACCCCGGTGATCGATCTGACCGGCGTGGCGGCCAACTCCGTCAAACTCGAGTTTGACTCGAGCTTCCGGCCCGAAGGCCCCGGCGACTCCCAGACCGGCACCCTCGAGGTCACGTTCGACGGGGGCACGACCTGGACGGAACTTCTCCGGCTCGATGAATTCAACACGTCCAATGCCGGCACCAATACGGCCAGCCGCAACATCAACGAGCGGCTCGTGTCGGGGACAGCGACGGGCGTGAGCACCGACGGCAAGGGGGGGGCGGCCTTTGGGGCCGTCGCCAATCCGTCGAGTGGCACGATGCAGTTCCGGTTCTGGGTCACCGGCACCAACGACTGGTGGTGGGCGATCGACAACATGGAGATCACGGGCGACATCGTCGGCGTGCCCTTCGCGGGCCTGACCGACGCCAGCGCCTGGACCTTCTCGACTCCCGAGTCGCCGAAGTTCACGCTCACGCTCGACTCCTCCGCCATCGGTGAGAACGGTGGCACTGCCACCGCCACCCTCTCCCGCAACGTCGGGCCGCTCGTTCCTGACGGAGAGATCGTGGTGGCGCTCGCCTCCAGCGATGAGTCTGAGGTGACGGTTCCGGCCACGGTGACGATTCCGGCCGGACAGACCTCCGTCACCTTCCCGGTGACCGCGGTCGACGATTCCCTGGCCGATCGCGTGCAGCGGGTCACGATCACCGCCACCCTCGATCCCTTCGCCCAGGCCGCGGTGGAACTCGCCGTGTTGGACGACGAGGGCCCGAAGGTCGTGTCGGTCACGCCGGCCAACGACTCGACCGACGCGAGCTACCAGTCGAACCTCTCGGTCACCTTTGACCGGGCGATCAAGAAGGGGGCGGGCATCATCCGCGTGGTGCGGTCGGCCACCGGCGTCCAGGTGGCCGAGATCGACGTGGCCGACCCCAGCGTGGTTGTCAGCGGCAGCACGATGACCGTGGAACTGCCCGATCTTCCGGGGCTCACCGAGTATTCGGTGCTCCTCGACGACGGCGTGGTCGTGAGCACGAGCACCGACCTGTTTCCCTACGTCGTGCTGATGCAGGAGAACTTCGACGCCCTGCCGCTGTTGTCGTTCGCCGACAGCCTGGTTGGTGCGGATGAGGGGGACGGCACCGATTACACCTTCCAAAACCCGATCGGCTTCACCGTCGATAACTCGCTGATGCCCGTGCCCGCCGGCGAGTCGCCCTTCGAGGGCTGGGCCTACATGGACAAGAACTCGTGGGTCGACGAGCAGAACGACCAGAGCCGGGCTCGGTTCACGCTCGGATCGGGCGTCGTGGCCGTGGCGGACGGTGACGCCTGGACCGACTATCCCCGGGCCCCCGACAGCTACATGACCACCTTCCTGGTCACGCGGCCGGTCGACCTCACCGGCATCACCGCCGGATCGGTGTCGCTCCAGTTCGACTCGAGCTTCTACCAGGAACTGCCCCAGTTCGGCACCGTCGAGGTGACCTACGACGGAGGCCTGTCGTGGAGCCCGCTGCTGTTCTTCGGTGACGCCAACGTTCCTGGGATCAACGACGGATCGAGCCGCAACGAGCGGATTTCGATCGACTCGTCGAATGTCTACAACGACATCATCGGCAGTGCGATCGTCGATGCGGGCCTCTTCAATCCCGATTTCGGTACACTGCAGTTCCGGTTCGGCTACCAGAACGCCGGCAACAACTGGTGGTGGGCGGTCGACAACATCGTGATCCGCGGCGAGCGGGCCGGTGAGCCGTTCGCCGGAACCTTCGGCGACGCCTGGAGCTTCACGACCGGCGAGGCTCCCTCGCTGGCGGTGAGCTTCGACCCGGCCACGATCTCCGAGACGGGCACGGCGACCGCGACGGTGACCCGGAATCTGAATCTGACCGATGCCCTCGTCGTGACGCTCGCGAGCGGCGATCTCTCGGCTGCCACGGTGCCGGCAACTGTCACCATCCCGGCCGGTCAGGCCTCGGCGACGTTCACGGTGTCCGCGGTGGACGACTCGCTGACCGATGGCGACCAGGTGGCAGTGATCACCGCCACGGCCGCAGGCTTCTTCAGCGGCGAGGCCGAACTCGTCGTGGCCGACGACGACTTCCCGCAGCTCCTGAGCGCCACGCCCGCCGCCGGCTCGAACGGCGCCGCGGTGGACGGCCCGCTGTCGCTCGTCTTCGACCAGGAGGTGCAGAAGGGCAATGGCTTCATCCACATCGTCGATGCCGCCTCCGGCAAGGCCGTGGAGAGCATCAGCGTGCGGTCGACCGCGGTGAACGTCGCGGGCGACACCGTCACGGTGACCCGGTCGGAGCGGCTCCTCGGGCTGACGGCCTACGCCGTGCGGATCGATCCGGGGGCGATTCTCGCGGCCGCACCGGGCGTGAGCGAGAACGTGACGCTCCTCTGGCAGGATTTCGAGCTGCTCCCGCTCGGTTCCGCCGTGGACGAGGACCCGGCGAAGGGCGACGGCACCGACTGGACGGCCATGCCTCCGGCGGAATGGACTGTCGACAACTCCAACCTTCCGGCCGGTGGGAAGGCCGAGTACTCCGGCTGGACCTTCCTCGACAAGGACGCCTGGCAGGCCTGGTCGGGTCAGAGCCGCAGCAACTTCACGCTGGCGAGCGGCACGATCGCCGTGGCCGATACCGACGAGTGGGATGACGCCGATCATGATGAAGGGGATTTCAACGGGATCCTCCTCACGCCCTCGATCGACCTCTCGACCGTCGTGTCGAGCAGCGTCGCGATCGAGTTTGACTCGAGCTTCCGTCCGGAAGGCGGCGGCGGCGGTGCGGCCGATGGCAACCAGACCGGCGTGGTCGAGGTGACCTTCGATGACGGCGTGACTTGGACGAACCTGCTGACGCAGGATGGGAACACGTCGGACGGTTCCGCCACCAATCCGAGTGTGAATCGGCACGAACTGCTCACGGCGGAGATTCCGGCCGGTGCCACTTCGATGCAGGTGCGGTTCGGCCAGATCGGCAGCAACGACTACTGGTGGGCGATCGACAACGT
>JBJOHE010000333.1:0-8763 GCA_046047895.1 Planctomycetota bacterium
GCCCGCTCGAGACTCCGCGACGCCACCATCACCCGCACCCCTTTGCCCGCCAGCAGCCGGGCCACACGCTGGCCGACGGGTCCAGTCCCGCCGAGCACGACGGCCGACACCGCCGTTCCCGTGCCCGCCGTCAGATCGACGTGTCGCCCGGCGCACACGACGGCTGCGGCTGCGGTCGTGTTGGCCCCGGAGGGATCGACGAGCAGTCCCACCCGCACCGGCCCGAAGAAGCAGGCAGTGACCCGCTCGGCCACCGCCTCGGCCGAGGCCACATCGGAGCCACCGACGAAGATCGCCGTGCTCGCAAGATCGCTGCCGCCCCGGGTGAACATCCCGCCATGCACGAGCGGGGTCACGTTTTCGGGCGTCACGCCCCCGTGCCGAAGCAGCACGTCAGCCCCGGCGTCGACCGCCACGATCGCATCGAACGTGCTCGGCTGCGGATCGCCATCGAGCTGGATCAACACACGCTTCGGCATCGCGGTAGGCCCTCCGCCTCGACACGCCTGCCGGGCCAGTGCTGGCCCGGCAGGCGCGAGAGTCAAAACCCGCGGAACGGATGGGCGGCCTTGTCCTTGCCGGCGATCATCTCATCGGCCGTCGGCTTCCCCTTCATCGCGTTGGCGATCGCGTCCACCGTCGCCTTGTAGTTGTATTCGTAGATCTTCTTGTCGTCGGCGGCCTCCCAGTGGATGAACACGCCGCAGACGATCACGAGGTTCTCGCAGTCGCTCTTCGGAATCACACCCTCGGCCACGCTGTCGGCCACGGCCTTGGCCACAGCCGCCTGTGCCGGGCCGAACATCTGCACGGCCTGCTTCGCCCCCTTGATCGTCACCTTGGTGATCATCACGGTGGCCGGCTTGACGGCCAGGTTGGGCGTGAGCACGGCCAGCAGGTTCGAGTGGCCCTCGCTCTGCCGCGCCAGGGCGTTGGCAAAGGCGATCCCGACCGGTCCGTCCTTGCTGCCGATCAGGAGATCGATGTGCGCGATCTCGTTCCCCTCACCGACCAGAGCCTCTCCAATGAACATCGACATGCTGTGAATCTCCGTCGAAATGAACTGTCCAATCCGAAAAACGCCGCGGCAGAATACCATTCCCGTGAGAACCGACAACCAAGCCGCCGCCCGCCCGCCGGGCCCACGCGATCCTGTCGCCCACCGCCGGCTGGTGGTCGTCGGCGCGAGCGTGCGAGCCCTCGCCGAGTCGGCAGCTCGGGCGGGCCTCGACGTGTATGCCGCCGACCTGTTCGGCGACCGCGATCTTCTGAGCGTCGCCCGGGGGTTTCAGCGGGCGGTACCCTATCCCGACTGCCTGCCGCAGCTCGTGACGGCCTTCCCGCCGGGGCCGTGGTGTTACACCGGCGGCCTGGAGAACCACCCCGATCTCATCTCCGCGATCAGCCGCCTCCGCCCGCTCGCCGGCAGCACGGCCGCGGCAGTGCGGCGGGTGCGGGACCATGCCTGGATTCAAAGGCTCGCCGAGGCCACGGGGCTCATGGCTCCCGAGACGGCGTTCGATCCCGCCGGCCTGCCGCTCGACGGCAGCTGGCTGGTGAAGCCCCGGCGGTCAGCCGGCGGCCACGGAATCCGTAGCTGGCGGGGCTCCACGCCCGATCCATTGCGGCCTGACGACTGGATCTGGCAGCGAAAGGCTCCCGGCCGTCCGTGGTCGGTCGCCTTGCTGATCGATGAGACAGGCTGCCGGCTCCTGGGCGTGAGCCGGCAGTTGATCGGCTCCCGCTGGACCGCCGCCAAGCCCTTCCACTGGTGCGGCGGCCTCGACCTGGATCCGGCCATCCTGCCCGACCGAATCGCGCGGCCGCTCGACGCGTTGGTCCGCGGGCTGGCCGCCGCATCCGGGCTCCGGGGGCTCGTGGGCGTCGATCTCCTGATCGATGCACGAGGCGGAATCACCCTGCTCGAAATCAATCCGCGGCCGACCGCCTCGATGGAGCTGATCGAACGGGCCACGAGCCTTCCGCTCGCTGCGGCGCACCTCGCGGCTGCCGGCCTCGGGCCGCCGATTGCCCAGCCGCCAGACCTCCGCCGCCAGCATCACTGGGCGAAGGCGATCCTGTTCGCTCGGCGGTCGCTCTCGTTCACCGACCTGACTGCGGACCGACTCGACGCTCTCGCCGCGACGTGGACCGCGGAGGATGGCTGGTCCGCGGCGGCCGACCTCCCCACCCAGCCACAAACGATCCCCGCCGGCCGGCCGGTCTGCACCGTGTTCGCCGCAGGGCCATCACCGGCGCGGGCGCTCCGCGAGCTTGGCCGTCGCATGCGGCACCTGCGCCGGCTCCTCGACGCTGAAGCATGATCGTCCGGCTCGGGGGCAGCAAAAGTCGCGTCGCGGGCGAAGATACGCCCCCATGCTCCGCGAGCGTTCGCCGACCCCCTCGCCTCCCGGTCCATCATCGTCCGGCTCGGAGGCCCGGGTCAGCCCGCCATTCGGTGTTCGACCGGGAGCGGATCGAGGGCGTACTGCATCAGGTAGGCGTCTTCGGTGGAGTCTTGATAGAAGTCTTTGAGCACGGTCGTGGCCCGGAAGCCGAGCGACCGGAAGAAGAGCTGGGCCGGGAGATTCGTCTCGCGCACCTCGAGCATGATCCGGCCGCGGCGGTCGGGGGTGAGCTTGGCGAGGAGCTTCTCCATCATCCGGGTGCCGATGCCCAGCCGGCGGTGGGAGCGGAGCACCGCGAAGTTGAGCATGTGGAGCTTCGTGCGATGCAGCTCGTAGATCATGAAGGCCACGACGGAGTCGGCCATCTCGGCGACCATGCCGATGCAGTTTCGCTGGCGGAGGCAGCGGGTGAAGTCCTCCTCCGACCACGGAAACTCGAACGCCTCGCGCTCGATGGTGACCACCTCGGACATGTCCCGCCGGATCATCCACCGCACATGCACGTTCAACGCACTTCCCTCGAACGTCGTCACGCCTGCTCTCCAACCTGGTTGAGACTCGCCGCACACGACCGGTCCGGAGGCATCCGAGACCGACGGCGGCGGCAGACCGTAGCAGGCCCCCCGACACCGGCCAAGGGATGAAAACGGCGGCTCCGGCCGCGGAACCTCCACTGCGCCAGGCAGGGGCCCCGCCTTGCCCAGGCCACCGCGGCCTGCCCGACCGACCGGGGCTGTAGAGTGAAGCAGCCTTGACCTTCCTCGCCGGCGCGGCCTACGTTCCCGCCCCGCTCCCGCCCGGAGAGCGGCCATCGCACCGCCGGATTTCCGCCCATGGCTGAGCCAGTCGCGTCGCCAGCGTGCCACCCCCTTCCTCCTTCCGCGGGCCTGGCGGCCATCATCGTCGCGGCCGCCTGCCTTGCGATCCCAGGCTGCGCCGGGCCGGCGATCCGCAGCCAGAGCCCCGAGCTCGCCGCGCTCGCCCACCTCGAGGAAGGCACGAAGCTCGTCGGCGACTACACCATTCCCTGGGGACTCAACCCGAAGCGGATCGAGCGGGCGGCGCTCGTCACCGGATTGGCCGACACCGGCAGTGATCCGCCGCCGGGGCCCCAGCGAAGCACGCTCCTGGCCGACATGCAGGCCCGCGGGGTGCTCGAGCCAAACACCCTGCTCGCTTCCCGCTCGACCTCGCTTGCCTGGATTCATGGATACCTGCCGCCCGGCTGCGCCAAGGGCGATCGGTTCGACATCTTCGTCGAGGTGCCGGCGAACAACGACACGATCAGCCTGGCCGGTGGCTGGCTGATGGAGACGCGGCTCGCCGAAATGGCGGTGATCGGCAATACGATTCGAGACGGTCACGAGCTCGGCATCGCCAAGGGACCGCTGCTCGTCGATCCCGTGTCCAGCGGCACTCTCGACTCGAAGTCGAAGGTGCGGGCCCGCGTTCCCGGCGGCGGCGTGGCGTTGGTCGACCGTGAACTGGGGCTCGTGCTCGCCTCGGAGCATCGTTCGTCGGCGATGTCGAAGCGGCTGGGCGATTGGATCAACCGCCGGTTCCATGCGGTCATCCGCGGTTCGAAGCGGGGCGTCGCCACGCCCAAGACCGACCGGTTCATCGAACTCGAGATTCCGCCGCTCTACCGCCACAACCTGGCCCGGTACGTGCGGGTGGTGCAGTGCGTCGCCGTGATCGAGCCCCCGGAAGGCCGACACGCCCGGATGCAGCTGCTCGCCAAGCAGTTGGAGGATCCGGTCACCGCGCCCGCCGCGGCCATCCGGCTCGAGGCGATCGGCAAGGATGCGATCCCGGTGCTGCGGACCGCGCTCGACGCCGACGACATCGAGGTGCGGTTCGCCGCGGCCGAGGCGCTCGCCTACCTCGGAGAGTCGATCGCGGCCCCAGATCTGGCCGAGGCCGCCGGCTCACTGCGGAGCGCACGGCCGGCGGCGCTGGCGGCCCTCTCCGTGCTCGACGACGCCAACGGGATCGATGCGCTCCAGGGACTGCTGGAGAGCCCCAGCGCCGAGACCCGCTACGGGGCCTTCCGGGCCCTCGCCCGGCTCGACCCCGGCATGCCGCTGGTTCGCGGCGAGCGGCTGGCCGACGCGTGCGCCCTGCATGTGCTTGACGTCGAGGGCCCGCCACTCGTGCACGCCACCCGGAGCAATCGGCCGGAGCTCGTCTTCTTCGGAGCGGATCATCCGGTCAGCCGCGGCCTGCGGGCCGAGGCGGGGCGGTCGATCGTGGTGGTGGTCGACGGACCGCTGGCCACCGTCAGCCGATTCGTGCCGGGCGATTCGGACCGCGAAACCGAGGTTCCTCCCGACGCGCCGAGTATCGTTCGGGCCATCATCGAACTCGGCGGCGGCTATCCCGACGCCGTGCAGTTCCTCCAGCAGGCCGCGGCCGGCCGGTTCCTTCGCAGCCGCCTCGCCTTCGACGCCATCCCCTCGGCATTCGACGGCCGGCCGGCGATCCACGAGGAGGCCTCGACCCGAGAGCCCGAGGACGAGGCCGATGATTCGACCGCCGCCTCGGCTGCTCGCGGCCGGGCCGAACCCACATGATCAGCCTCAAAGCCCTCGAACTCTTCGGGTTCAAGAGCTTCGCCGACCGCACCCGGTTCGAGTTCCCGGCCGGCGTCACGGCGGTGGTCGGGCCCAACGGTTCGGGCAAGTCGAACGTGGTCGACGCGATCAAGTGGGTGCTCGGCGAACAGTCGGTCCGCAGCCTTCGCGGCAAGGAGATGACCGACGTCATCTTCGCAGGATCGGCCGGCCGCCGGCCGCTCAACATGGCGGAGGTGTCGCTTGTGTTCGACAACTCCACCCGCGAACTGCCGCTCCAAACCGACGAGGTGCAGATCATGCGCCGCGTCTACCGCAGCGGCGAAAGCGAGTATCTCGTCAATGGCGAGACCTCCCGGCTCAAGGACATCCGCGAGCTGTTCTCGGGCACGGGCGCGGCCACCGAGGCCTACAGTGTGATCGAGCAGGGCCGGGTCGACGCGCTGCTGGTGGCCTCGGGCCGCGATCGCCGCGTGGTCTTCGAGGAGGCGGCCGGCATCACGCGGTTCCGCACCCGCCGCACCGAGGCACTCCGCCGGCTCGAACGGGCCGAGCAGAACCGGCAGCGGCTGGCCGACATCGTCGGCGAGGTCTCGGCCCGGCTGGAGACGGTGCGGAATCAGGCGGCCCGGGCCCGCCGGTGGCGGAGCCTCTCCGACCGGCTCCGCATGCTCCGGATCGTCGCAGCCCGCCAGGATCTGGCCGGCGTGGATGCCGACGTGGCCGCCGTTGAGGCGGCGCTCGCGGCCGATCGCGACTCACTCCAAGGTGCGGAAGCTCGCGGCGCGGCCGCCGGCCGGCTCCTGGCAGACCTGGCCGCAGCCGTCGAAGCCGGTCAGCCTCGCCTCGTGACCGCCCGGGCGAGCGCCGCGGCCGCCGCCCAGCGGGAGGCCGCAGCGGCTGCCGCCCTGGAACTCCACCGCGGCCGCGGCGGCGAGGTCGCAGCCGAAATCCGTCGCGAAACCACGGCCCTTGGGCAGGCGATCGCCGAAGCCCGCCAGGCCGCCCGCGACGCCGCGGCGACGGAAACCGCCGCCGCCGAGGTGGCCGAGTCGCTCGCCGCAATCGAGGGGCGGCTGGCCGCCAGCGAACAGGCCGCGGCCGGCTCCCACGACCATGCGGCGACGGCCCGCGCCGAACTGACCGCAGCCCTCGCCGCCGCGGACGGGCTGCGGCATCAGGCTCTGCGACTCGAAGGGGCCCTCGAGGCCGCAAGCAGTCGCACCGCCACCGCCGCCGAGGCGGCGACGGCCGCCCGTGATGCCACGGCCGCGGCCCGCGGTCGCCGGGCCCGCCTCGACGAAAGCCGGGCCGCCGCCGAGGGCCACCGCGGCTCGCTCGAACTGCGGCTCGCGTCAGTCCAAAGAGAACTCCAGGCCGCTGAAGCCGCCCACGAGGCCACGGCGAGCCGGCTCCAGACCGCCTGGCACACCCTGGCCGATGATCGCGCCGCCGCCGAGGCCTGCCGGGAACGACGGGACGTGCTGCGGGAACTGATCGCCCGGCAGGAAGGGCTCTCGGATGCGGCCCGACAGCTGCTGGTCGATCGGCAGGCGACCGTGCCGGGACTGATCGGGCCGCTGGCCGACCAGATCGTCGCGCCGGTGGAGTATGCCCCGTTGGTCGATCTCGCTCTCGGCCGGCTCGGAGCGGCGCTCCTGGTTGAGCGGCTCGCCGATGCCATCGCCTGGCATGCCGCCTCCGCCGAACCGCCCGCAGACCAGCAGCCCGTCGAGGGGCGGATCGCCTTTGTTGCCGTCGAGGGACTGCCGGAACCGGCTGACTACTCCCCCGGGGTGGTTCCGGGGCTCGTCGGTCGGCTCGATCGGCTGCTCCGGCCGGCCGCTGACCCGACATCGCCCCGACCCGCAGACACCGACAACGCGACCGACGCCGACGCTGACGGCCCCCCGGACTCCGGCGACCTCCTCACCCGGCGGCTGCTCGGTCACGCCTGGGTCGTGGACCACATCGAACATGCGGTTGCCTTGGTGGCGGAGGCTCCCGCCGGCACGCTGTTCATCGCCCGCGACGGCGCGAGCCTGTCGGCCTGCGGCGGCTTCGAGGCTGGCAGCGGCAGCGGCTCGGCCGGCCAGATCGCGCGGCGGAGTGAACTTCGGGCTGTGGAAGCCCGCGCCGACGAGCTTGCCGCCGCGGTCGCGAAGACCTCGGCCCATGTCGCGGCGCTCCAAACGGAAGTCGAACAGCTGGCCCAGGAAGCGCAGACGGCCCGGAGCCGCCGGCAACGGGCCACCGATGCGATCACCGCGGCCCAGGCGGAACTGGATCGGATCGCCCGCGACGAGCGTCAGTCCGACGAGACCATCGCCGCCGCCGAGGCCGCCCTCCACGATGCCGAGCGGCGGCTGGTCGCCGCCGAGGCGGCGGAACGCACGGCCCGCGACGGCCTGACTCAAGCCCGGCGGGCTGTGATCGAACGTGACGAGGAAACCGCGGCCCGCCGCGCGGCGATCGAGGCTCTCGAACAGAGCCGCGGCGAGGCGATCAACGAGGTGCAGCGGCTCCGAGTAGAGCGGGCGGCGGCCCAGGAGAAGCTCGACCATGCCCGCAGCGTCGCTGCGTCGACCGCCGCGGCGGCTCGCCGCCTGCGGGACGACGTGGCCGCCGCCGAGGCCACCTGCGAGGAGGCCGCCGGCCGGCAGCGGGCCTGGGAGCGGCAGGTGCTGACCGCCGAGGCGGCCCTGGCCGAAGCGGCCTGGACGGCCGAACGGGCTGCGGCCGAGCTCGCCACCGCAGAGACGGATGCCGCCCGCCGCGACCGCGAACGCCGCGACCTCGCGCGGGAACAGGAGCAGGCCCGATCGACGGCCGCCTCGCTGGCGGAGCGAATCCATGCCCGTGAACTCGAGGCGGGCGACGCCCGGCACGCCCGGGTGCGGATCGTGGAGCGGATCCGCGACGAGTATGACCTCGACATCGAAGCGATCGACGCGGCCGAGGTGGCGGGCGACCCGGAGGATCCGCCGCCCGCAGACCGGTCCGACCTCGAGCGACTGATCGAAGACCATCGCCGGAAGCTCTCCGGGATGGGCAACGTGAACCTCGAAGCGCTGACCGAGGCCGACGAGCTGGCTGCCCGACTGGCGACCCTCGAGGCCCAGCTCACCGACGTCACCGCGGGTCGGGAGGCGATCGAGGCCCTGATCGCCCGGATCGACGAGGAGAGCCGGCGGCTCCTGAGCGAAACGATCGAGACGGTCCGTGGCCACTTCCGGGAACTCTTTGAGCGGGTCTTCGGCGGCGGCCAGGCCGACCTCGTGCTCGAGCCCGGCGTGGACCTGCTGGAGAGTTCCGTGGAGATCCTGGCCCGGCCTCCGGGCAAGGAGCCGCGGAGCATCTCGCTCCTCTCCGGCGGCGAGAAGACGATGACCTGCGTGGCGCTCCTGCTCGCGATCTTTCGCAGCAGCCCGAGCCCCTTCTGCGTGCTCGACGAGGTCGATGCCGCCCTCGACGAAGCGAACGTCGACCGGTTCGTCGGCGTGCTTCGCGACTTCATGTCGGCCACGCAGTTCATCGTGGTGACCCACTCCAAGAAGACCATGGCCGCCGCCGGCACCATCTACGGCGTCACCCAGGAGGAGTCGGGGATCTCCAAGCGGGTGGCGGTGAGATTTGAGTCGGCCGCCGAGGCCGCCGGAACCCGCGGCATCAGCCGCGCCGCGTAGGGCCCGCAACACCTCTTGACTGATCCTCTTGGGATCTCAAGCAGGCGGAGGGCTGTCCCATGCCAATCGAGCGGCGTAGGAAACCGAGCGGAACCA
>JBJOHE010000334.1:0-5934 GCA_046047895.1 Planctomycetota bacterium
AGCTCCGCCCTGGGCCCATACTTCGCCCGGTAGAAGTCGGCCATCGTGTAGAGCTCCATCCGCCAGAGTGGCCGGGCGAAGAAGATCCCGGCCAGCACGAGCGTGCCGGCGCAGGCAAACGGGTCGAGCACCACCCCCAGGAGCCCTTCCTCGCGAGCCGCGCCCGCGGCCGCGAACATCGTCGCCGCTCCGAACCAGGTGGCGATCAGCGTGCCCCAGGCCAGGAACAGGGGCAGCCGCCGGCCGGCCACGACGTAGTCGGCCTCGCTCTCGATTTTCCTGCTGGCGTAGACGCTGATGCCCAGCAGAAACAAGACATAGCCCGCGAGCGCCCAGCCGAGCAGCCGGATGGCCGCGGGATCGAGCGCGAGCGCTGGCAGATCGCCCTGGGCGAAGAGCGGCATGATGCCTTCCACGGTTCACGCGGTCGCTGGCAACCGCCGGCCAACCCGCCGCGGGATTGTAGCCAGGGGCCGGTGCTCCGCGGCAGCCACTCCACCCGGCTCTGATCAGTGCGATCGGGTATTCTCGCAACGGTTTTCCCGAGGGAGCGCAGCGATGGCGGCGGATCACGAGCGAGTCACGATCGTCTGGTTTCGGCACGACCTCAGGCTTGACGACAACCCGGCCCTGGCTGCCGCGGCTGCCCGGGGGGCGATCGTTCCTGTGTTCATCCACGCGCCGGAGGAAGAAGCTCCCTGGGAGCCGGGCGCCGCGTCGCGGTGGTGGCTGCATCAATCGCTCGAGCGGCTCGCGGCGGCGCTGGCCAAGGCGGGGGCGCCGCTCGTGATCCGCCGTGGGCCGTCCCTGGAGACGCTCCAGAGCCTGGCCCGGGAATGCCGGGCCACCCACGTCGTCTGGAACCGCCGCTACGAGCCGGCGGTGGTCACACGCGACACGGCGATCAAGCAGGCGCTGGCCTCGGCCGGCCTCGTGGCCGAGAGCTTCAACGGCGGCCTGCTCTTCGAGCCGGTGCATGTGGCCACGAAGGAAGGCAGACCCTATCAGGTGTTCACTCCCTTCTGGCGGTCGCTCTTGGGACGTGATGAGCCGGCCGAGCCGGTCGGGCCGCCGCGGAAGCTCCAAACCGTCGAGCCGAAGGCGGCAGCGAAGAGCCTCACAGTCACCGACCTCGGGCTTCTGCCCTCCTTGGGCTGGGCGGCCACGATGGAAAAGACCTGGCAGCCCGGCGAGGCCGGGGCCGCGAAGCGGCTGACCGGTTTTCTCGAGCGGGGGCTCTCCGGCTACGGCAGCGAGCGGGATCGGCCCGACCACGACGGCACCAGCAGCCTTTCGCCGCATCTCCACTTCGGCGAGATCTCCCCGCGGCGGGTCTGGCATGCGGTGCGGGAGCGGGCGGGTGGGAAACCGGCTGCCAGGATCACCGGCAGCCCGGAGGTATATCTCCGGGAACTCGGCTGGCGGGAGTTTGCCAACCATTTGCTCTACCACTTTCCGCACACCACCGACGCGCCCCTGCGGGCCGACTACGCCCGTTTTCCCTGGGCTGACGATCCGGTGGGCCTCGAGGCCTGGCAGCGGGGGCGGACCGGCTTCCCGATCGTCGATGCCGGGATGCGGCAGCTCTGGGCCACCGGCTGGATGCACAACCGCGTGCGGATGATCGTGGCGAGTTTTCTGGTGAAGGATCTGCGGATCAGCTGGCTCGAGGGAGCCCGCTGGTTCTGGGATACGCTCGTCGATGCCGATCTCGCGGCCAACACCCTTGGCTGGCAATGGGCCGCCGGCTGCGGGGCCGACGCCGCCCCTTACTTCCGGATCTTCAATCCGACCTCGCAGGCCGCCAAGTTCGATCCCGAGGGAGAGTACGTCGCCCGCTGGGTGCCGGAGCTTGCATCCGGCCGGTATCCCGAGCCGATTGTCGACCACGCCGAGGCGCGGAAGCTGGCGCTCGCGGCGCTGGCGACGGTAACCCGCGGCAAATGACCGGCTCTGAACTCGCTTACTTCAGGCCTGCCTGAAGCTGCCGGACCGCGCGGAGCGCGTCTTGCTGCTGCTGGGGATCGCCGACCTTCGACGCGGCCTTCTCCGCCTCAGCCAGCAACGCTGCCGCACCCTTCTGGTCGCCCGCTGCCTTGAAGGCCTTGGCTACCGCCACGAGGGCATAAGCGCGATTGCCGGGGAAGTCGTCGATCGCCTTGGCCGCCTTGGCCGCTTCGGCAAGGAGGTTCTCGGCCGCCTCGCGTTCGCCGGCCGCGGCCCGTACGGCTGCCGCGGCGGCGAAGGCCTCGGCCTTGGGCCGGAGGTCGGTGAGGCCGCGGGCCAGGTCTTCGAGTGTGCCGATCATGTCCTTGGCGGCGGTCGCGAGCCCGGCGTCGGCATAGCCAGACGCGACAGCCGCCAATGCCTTGCCGCGGAACCGCTCCGGCACGTCCGAACCAGCCAGCGTCGCGGCCTCGGCGAGCGTCGCCTCGGCCGCAGCCCGGTCGCCGAGCCCCTGCTCGCGACTGCCTTGCACGGCGCCGATTGCCGCCAGTAGCTGGGCGCGGCCGAGCGGGTCTTCCAGCCGCTTCGTCATTTCGATCGCGGTCGCTACTGCCTTCTGGCCGCTGGCCCGCTCGCCGATCGTAGCGTAGGTGGTGGCGATCTCCACGAGCACCGGCACGCAGGCTAGCGGCTGCCCGTCGGCCGGGATGGCCGAGGCGGCCTCGGCCAGGGTCTTCGCCGCGCCGGTCTTGTCGGCCCCCGCCTGCACGGCGGCCACCTTCGCCAGCTCGCGGGCCTTGGCCTCCGGGGTCTTCGTCTTGCGGGCCCGGGTGAGCATTTCGGCGATCGTCGGGGGCGACTTCTTGCCGCTGCAGCCGGAACCGGCGGGCACGAGCAGACCGAGACAGCCGAGGAGCAGAACCGAGGCGACGAGGCGAGGCATGATGGCGACTCCGGGACAACAAAGGAGAAAGCGCGACACGGGCAGGGGCCGAAGCCGCCCGGCGCTGAACCGGTCGATCAAAACTTCAGCCGGGCCCGCTGGAGGCGGGCGTGGGCCTCGGCCATGAGATCATCTTCGGCCGCTTCGTCTTCCGCCTCGTAGGTGGCGGAGAATCGCAGGAAGGGGCCGCAGTCGTCCCAGGGCACAGTGGAGATCGAGAGCTCGTGGATCAGAAACTGGCTCGCCTCCTGGGCGGTGGCAAACACCCGGTCACCGGCGCCAACGGGGCTTTTCGTGTAGAGGAAGTACGTACCGCCGGGCATTTCGCAGTCGAAGCCCACGGCCCGGAGCACCCCCACGAGCTTCTCCAGCCGGCGGCGATACTTCTCCCGCACCCGCCGGGGAATCTCGGGATCGGCGAGCGCTGCCGCCGCCGCCTTCTGGATGGCGATGAATTGGCCGGAGTCGCAGTTGTCTTTGATGTCGGCGAAGGCCCGCACCAGGAGCTCGTGGCCGCAGACCCAGCCCATCCGCCAGCCGATCATGTGGAAGCCCTTCGACATCGAGTGGACCTCGAGGCCCACCTCCTTCGCTCCGTCAATTGAGAGAAACGAGAGGGGCGCGTCGTCGTAGGAGAGCATCATGTGGGCTGCATCCTGGACCACGACCACCCGATGCCGGTGGGCCCAGTCGACCACCTGTTCGTAGAAGGCCCGCGTCGCCGTCCGGCCGGTGGGGCTGTTGGGATAGCAGAGCACGAGGAGTTTCGTGCGGGCCAGCACATCGTCGGGAATGCTCTCGAGGTCGGGCAGGAAGCCATGCTCGGGCACGAGCGGCAGCGGATGCACCGTGCCGCCGAACCACTTCGTGGCGGTGCCGGCCACGGGATAGCCGGGCACCGTCATCAGCGTGACGTCGCCGGGATTGATGAAGGCCGCCGGGAGCATCGCGTAGGCGGTCTTCGAGCCGATGCAGTGGTTGACCTCCTTGACCGGGTCGAGCACCACGCCGAACTCACGCTCCATGAAGGCGGCGGCCGCCTGCTTGAATTCCGCGATCCCGTTGTCGGCATAGCCGCGGTTCTCCGGGCGGTCGATCTCCCGCCGCATCACTGCCCGCACGCTCTCGGGTGCCATCTCGTCGTTCTCGCCGATGCCGAAGTCGAGCATCCGCCGCTCGGGGTGGTCGGCGAGCGCCTGCCGCTTGGCCCGCTTGATCAGTTCAAATTTGTAGATCGCCGTGCCTTTGCCGAAGTTGGCCCCGCCGATCCGATCGGCGAAGCGGTCCTGAAACCAGGGGTCGGTGGCGGTGGGGGCAGGCTGGGCGGAGGCTGTCATGAGACTCGCTGATGGAAGGAAGGAAACAGGGCGGACCGCATCGAACGGCGGCTGACCGTCGCAGGCCGGTCGTCGATTTCGGACTGGAACAGCGTACGGTTTTTGCCTGCGGGATACCATCTGGATGCGAGGAACGACGAGCCGGAGAGAGGCATGACGAGCGAGGCTGTGGAACTGGCGTTCAGCGAGGTCGGCGCGGGGCCGCCGCTGGTGATTCTTCCGGGGCTGTTCGGCTCGAAGCGGAACTGGGCCTCGATCGCCCGATCGTTGGGCGAACACCATCGCGTGATCACCGCCGACCTCCGCAATCACGGCGAGAGCCCATGGGCCGCGCGACACGACTATCCCTCCCTCGCCGCCGATGTCGCAGGGTTAATCGAATCGGTGGTCGGCGGCCCGGCTGCCGTGCTCGGCCACAGCATGGGGGGCAAGGCGGCGATGATGCTCGCGCTCACGCGGCCCGCCCTGGTCGAACGGCTCGTCGTCGTAGACATCGCGCCCGTCATCTCCACAGGCACACCGATCGAGTATGTGCAGGCGATGCGGGCCTTGCCCGTCGAGCGGTTCACGAGGAGGTCGGAACTTGCCGACGCGCTCGCCCCGGCGATCCCCGATCGGGGCGTGCGAAACTTTCTCTCGCTCAATGCCGCCGCTACCGAGGTGGGGCTCGTCTGGCGGGTGAACCTCGCGGCCCTCGAGCACGACTTCGACCAGATCCTGGGCTTCCCGCCGATCGAACCAGGACGGAGTTATCCCGGCCCCGCTCTGTTTCTCACGGGCGGCCGGTCGCCCTATGTCCGCCCCGAGCACTGGCCTGAGATCGAACGGCTCTTTCCCGCAGCCGAGTTTGAGACGATCCCCGCCGCCGGCCACTGGGTGCATGCCGACGCCCCTGAGGCCTTCGTGGCGGCTGTGAGCCGGTTCCTGGCCTCTGCGTGACACCCCACGATCTGCTCTGGACTGCGTCGCTTCTTCATTCGAGATCCCTTTTCAGTTCACGGCATGAGGATCCCCGCCAAGAAACGGGATCAGGATTTGAGACGGGGGTTCAGTTTGGAGGCACACCCGCGGCCGGTATCATCGCGGTCCGGGGCTCCTCGGGGGCACCGCTTGATTCAGCGACAGGGCCACGCCGATGACGAACACACAGGTCTGGTTGGCGATGGTGACGTGGTTGTTGTTCGGGCTGGTCGGCAGGACCAGCGAACCCAACCTGCGGGTCGATCTTGACGTCACCGAAGTCCCCGAGCATGCCGCGTGGGTGAGGCATGCGAAGCAGTCGATCGAGGAGTGGACGCCCCGGATCCACAACCTGCTGCTGTGCCATGCCGCAGAGCCCGATCGCGAACTCCGCTGTTTCCCGTCGAAAGTGCAATGCCGGAGGTGGGACTTGAACCCACACGCCCTTGCGGGCAACGGATTTTGAGTGCGAATAGAACCTGCAGTCAAGTCGCGCTCGTGTCGCGATTGTGCAAATTCCTCGGGAACGGCGCGTGTGGCTGAGCCCGGGATTCCTGCGCCGAAACGCCTGCGCCTAACACTTTGCCTAACAGTTTTGGCCCCCACAGGAACCACGCCTCACGCCGCCTCTCGGATGACGTCCAGATACGCCCGCCAGCCCCGCGAGTAGGCACAGCCCCAGGCCTCGTCATGGCAGGCCCGCTCGAACTCCACGGGGTCGGTGTCGAGCGCACTGATAAGCCGGTC
>JBJOHE010000335.1:0-16536 GCA_046047895.1 Planctomycetota bacterium
GAAGTTGTAGGTCTGGTCGCTCACATAGAGTCGGCCGTCGGGGGCGAGGGCGAGGCCCGGGCTGCTCGCCAGGCTGCTGCCGGTGGTGTAGTCGCTCACAGCAAGTGGGCCGCCGGTGGCATTGGCGAGCTTCACGATCGGGCCCGTGTTGGAAAAGAAAGGATTGCGGCCGATCAACAGATCGTTGCCCTGGAAGGCCAGGCTGCCCGGAAACACCTCGAAGGCCCCGAAGGCGTAGACGGTGGAGAGGGTGAGGGTCGTAGGCTCGTATTTCGAGATCCGCGGGGCGAACGTGCTGCCGTCACCATCCTCGCCGATGTAGAGGTTGCCATCCGGGCCGAGGGCGAGCGCGGCGGGGCTGACGAGCGATCCACTTGTCAGGAGCGTGGTTCTCGTGCCGGTCGGATCGGCGGAGTCGTAGCTGATCAGTTCGCCCGTGCTGAAACTCACTGCATAGACCGTGTCGGCGCGGGCGGGGAGAGCTGCCAGGCACGCGGCGAGAACGACGAGGGCTAAAAACATGCGGCCTGCGGGGCGAAGGCAGGAAATGATGGGGCGGAGCGTCATCGGCGAACTTCCGGGGCGGGATGCGGGAAGGGGATTGCCCGACTAGGATTCGAACCTAGACAAAGGGAACCAAAATCCCTTGTGCTACCGTTACACCATCGGGCAGCGGTGTCTCGACCGCCCTGATGATAGCCGATCGCCGCCCCTGGCTCTGCGGCCATCCCCGGAGCCGGCCGTTGGCGGCGACCGAGGGCCGCCCGCCCTACCACCGGCACCGCCGCTCCCACCGGCATTCTCACGGCTGTGGCTGTTCCGATCGCGGTGAACCGCCGATCCAGGAAAGGCGTGACGGTTGCGGAAGGGCCGCGGCCGATTCCGATTCCGACGAGGTTTGCCAGAGGAGGGCGAGGGCGATGCCATACGGAGATTCCCCGGCAGGGACGAGCGGTTCGGTTTCTTCGATCCTGCGGATCGATTGGAAGTCGGCCCTGTTCGGCGGCGCCGTGATGATGGCGGCTTCCTACGTGGGAGTGATGCGGCCGGCGGGGCGGCAGATCACCGCGCTCGAAGCCCAGGTGAGTCGGCTGGCGGCTTCGGTCGAGTCGCTCAATGATTCGCGGGATGGCGTGGCCCGAGCCACAAGCCTGCTCGGTCGGATCGAGGCCCAGGCGGCGCGGCTGGCCGCCGCGGAAGCGGCTGTGGCCCGATATGAGGCGATTGGCAACCGCCTCATCACCCAGGCGCCCACGATCGCAGCAGCAGACGGTGCGCTCGACGGGATCGACTCGCTTCACACCCGGATCGCGGCGGGCGCCGGCGCGATTGATGAGGTCGCAGCCGCCGTGGGCGAGATCGACGACCTGACGACGCGAGTGGCTGCGACCGTCTCGGCCACGAAGCGCACTGCTCAGGCTGCCGTGGCTGCGGTCGACGCCGTTCGCGGGGATCTCGAGGCGGGCACGGCCAGGCTCGCCGCCGCCGAGACCGCCGCCGATCGGCTCGCCGGCCTCGCCAGGTCGCTCGCCGACCGCGAGGATGACGCGGCCGCTGCAGCCGCCCGGCTCGATCGCGTCGCCGGTCTCCAGCAGCGGCTCCTTCGCAGCACCGCCGATCTCGAGGCGGCCGATGCGGCCATCACCCGGCTGGGCGACATCAACCTCGCGCTCGCCGACGCCTCCGGCACCCTCGGCCGGCTGCAGCGGTTCGTCGTCGACATCGTGCTGCTCGAGCCGACCTTCAGTCGGGCGGTGCGGGCGCTCGAGCCCGTCGTCGAGTTCACGGCCGCCGGCCGGAAGCTCGAAGTGAAGGCAGCCGGTGGGGAGACCGTGAGCGACCAGCAGCAGTCGGTCGTCCGTGAGGTCGCCCGCTCGGCGAAGGACGAACCCCGCTGACAGACGGTCAGGACGCCGGTTGGTCGGCCGGGCCGGCGGGCGTCGGCTTCGCCAGCTTCGCCATCACCGCGAACGACAACTGCTCGAGCTCGATGGCGAGATCGACCCCCACGTTCTGCACGTGGGGGGGGAGTACGAGAGTGACCGGCGCGAAGTTCACGATCCCCTCGATGCCGGCCGCCACGAGCGCATCGGCCGCCTCCTGGGCCCGCTCGGCCGGAACCACGATCATGCCGAGGCGGATGCCCTTGTCGCTGATCGTGGCGGCAAGTTCCTCGAGCGGCTGGATCCGGAGGCCCTGCACGCTCTCGCCGACCTTGGCCGGATCGGCGTCGAATGCGGCCGTGATCGTGAAGTTTTGGCGGCCGAAGCCCCGGTAGCCAAGCAGGGCCTGGCCAAGGTTGCCCACGCCCACCATCGCCACGTTCCAGGGCTGGTTCGTGCCCAGAATGTCCCGCATCGCGCGAATCAGCTCGTCGCAGCGGTAGCCCACGCCGGGATAGCCGAACTGCCCGAAGAAACCGAGATCCTTTCGCACCTGGGCGTCGCTGAAACCCAGCAGGGCCCCGAGTTGGCCCGACGAAATCGTCTCTTGGCCGGCGGTCTCGAGCCGTTGCAGCTCGCGGAGATAGAGGCTCAGGCGGCTGACGACCACCTTGGGTACCGATGCATCAGATGGCATCTCGCCCGGCTGCGCGGGTTGCAGTCGCGATTCCGCCATCGAAAACCCTGCCGGCAATGCCGCTGGAAGTGCCCGTCCCTGGTCCCGACTCTAACGGGCCGGCCAGGAAACACCAACGGCCGTGCCTGTTCTAGGGACCGTGCGGGTTGTACCGCGCCTGGGGGGATGGAAAAACCCCGCAGTTCACGAGGGATGGTGAATCTGCGGGGTTTTTATGGCCGATCTTTGAGGAGTGCGGTGGTCGCCTCTGGCGTGCCTCCGCGCCCGGCGATCCACACCCGTTCCGCAGCCCGTTTCCACAAGGAGGCCTCCTCGGCAGAGGCGGCAGTCATGAAGAACATCTGGTTCTGTTTCCTCCTGGCGGTCGCAGCCATTGCGACGTCAGGCCCCCGAGTCGATGCAGCGTATTGTGGCCTGGCCAGCTATGAGCATGGCCACGGCAAGGTGACTCCCGTGAGCTTCGCCCGGGCGCGGCAGAGCTGCGCGGGCCACGAGCAGGCAGGCGATCCGTCGTGCGCCGCGGCCCCGTCGTGCTGCGGCACCCGGCTGGTCAAGGACGTGGTTTACGAGCAGAAGGAATACACCTGCTACAAGACCGTCTGTGAGAAGGTGGTCGAGCAGCGGGAGATCAACTGCATCCGCTACGAGAAGGAGCGGGGCTGCAAGGAGGTCGAGTACACGGTCTGCAAGCCGGTCTGGGAGACCCGCACGCGGTCGATTCCCTACACGGTCTGCAAGCCGGTCTACGAGACCCGCACGAAGGAGATCCCTTACACGGTCTGCCGGCCGGTGTACGAGGAGCGGCAGGAGACCTACACGGTCTGCAAGCCGGTCTACGAGACGCGGACCCGGGAGATTCCCTACACGGTCTGCCGGCCGGTCTATGAGACCTGCACCAAGGAGATCCCCTACACGGTCTGCAAGCCGGTGTATGAGACGCGGCAGCAGACCTACACGGTGTGCAAGCCGGTCTACGAGACCTGCACCAAGGAGATCCCCTACACGGTGTGCAAGCCGGTGTACGAGACGCGGCAGCAGACCTACACGGTGTGCAAGCCGGTCTACGAGACCTGCACCAAGGAGGTCCCCTACACGGTCTGCAAGCCGGTGTATGAGACGCGTCAGCAGACCTACACGGTCTGCAAGCCGGTCTACGAGACCTGCACGAAGGAGATTCCTTACACGGTCTGCAAGCCGGTGTATGAGACCCGTCAGCAGACCTACACGGTGTGCAAGCCGGTGTATGAGACCTGCACGAAGGAGATTCCCTACACGGTCTGCCGGCCGGTGTATGAGGAGCGTCAGCAGACCTACACCGTCTGCAAGCCGGTGTATGAGACCCGCACCAAGGAGATTCCCTACACGGTCTGCAAGCCGGTCTGGGAGACCCGCGAGAAGGACGTCTGCCGGACGGTCTGCAAGCCGGTCAAGTACACGAAGACCGTCAAGGTCTGCGGCGGCCGCTGGGAGACGGAGGTCTGCGAGATCCCCGGCCCGGTGATCACCCGCTGCATCCGCGAGCCTGGCTGCTGGGAGTGCGATCCCTGCACCGGCAAGAAGTGCTACCGCCCCGGCCCGGTGCGGAAGGTCGAGGAGCAGTGCCCCTCTCGAACGGTCTGCAAGAAGGTCTGGGTGCCGGAGGTCTGTGAGCACGAGGTCGAGTGCACTCGCTGGGAGCGGGAGACGATCGTCGAGAAGAAGTGCTACAAGGTCTGCCGGATGGTGTCGGAGCAGCGGGTCAAGACCTGCAGCTACCAGGTCTGCCGGATGGTTCCCGAAGAGCGGTGCCGGACCTACAAGGTCTGCAAGATGGTTCCCGAGCAGCGGGTTCGGACCTGCAGCTACCAGGTCTGCCGGATGGTTCCCGAGCAGCGGGTGCGGACCTACCAGGTCTGCCGGATGGTGCCTGAGCAGCGGGTTCGGACCTGCACCTATCAGGTCTGCCGGATGGTGCCTGAGCAGCGGGTGAAGACCTACCAGGTCTGCCGGATGGTTCCGGAGCAGCGGGTGCGGACCTGCACGTATCAGGTCTGCCGGATGGTTCCGGAGCAGCGGGTGCGGACCTACCAGGTCTGCCGGATGGTGCCTGAGCAGCGGGTTCGGACCTGCACCTACCAGGTCTGCCGGATGGTTCCGGAGCAGCGGGTTCGGACCTGCACGTATCAGGTCTGCCGGATGGTGCCCGAGCAGCGGTGCCGGACCTACAAGGTCTGCAAGATGGTGCCGGAGCAGCGGGTCAAGACCTGCACCTACCAGGTCTGCCGGATGGTGAAGGAGGAGCGGTGCCGGGAAGAGTGCTACAAGGTCTGCACGATGGTGCAGGAGACCCGCACCAAGCAGGTGCCCTTCTGCATCACCAAGCCGGTCCACTACACCAAGACCATCGAGGTCTGCAAGCTGGTGCCGAAGAAGGTGGCCTACACGGTGACCAAGTGCGTGCCGAAGACGGTCTACCGCGAGGTGCCCTGCTGCGAGTGAGCGGCAACTGACTCGATCGCCCGATGAAGTTCACGCGGCCCGGTCTGGCATCCCAGACCGGGCCGCGGCTGTTTGTCGGAGACCAACCGTTAGCCCGCCTTTCTGGAGGCCCGTGTACCAGAAGACCCGTGGGGGCAGGCTTGCAGCCTGCCCACATCCAGCCGGCTTCGCTTTTGAGTTCTCGTCAACCGGAAGGTCGGGGTCACCCCCGCGGCATGTTTTCGCGCCGTCGCCGCCGACCCGCGTCGGCTCCGGCTTGCGGTCGCCGAGCGAAGCTCGGCTCCCCGAGGCAACCTCAAATGAAAGGTCGGGGTCACCCCCGCCCCGTCTCCGGACGTTCGCTGCGGACATCGTGTCCTTCGCTCACTCCGAGGAAACTGCGCTTCGCCATCCGGGCTTCGCTGGTTTCCTAGGCCGGCTCCGGGGCAGGGGCGACCCCGACCAAGGGCCGACCTCTTCTCGAGGCATGCGCTCGAGAAGGCCCGTGGGGGCAGGCTTGCAGCCTGCCCGAATCCGGCCCTCAGTGCCTCGTTGCCTCTGCGCTATGCCGGCTCGGGCTCGATCGAGGCCGACATCGCGCCCTTCGAGCGGGCCAGCAGCCGGTCGGCGCCGAAGGCGTGGATCTGGTCTCGCTTGAGTTCGGCGTGTTCGAGAGTGGTGGTCAGCACGATCACCCGGCCCTCGGTGTCGACCTCCTTCGCCATGCGGATGCCCGTCTCCACCGGGTGGCCGAACAGCGTGCGGAGCATGATGACCACGTATTGGTAGGTGTGGTCGTCGTCGTTCCAGAGCACCACGTGATACCGCGGCTGCCGCTTGGGACGGGCGGCTGGACTCGGCTCCCGGGTGGTGGGGGCCTCCACGACGGCGGGATCGTCGAGGCTGGCACTGGCGGAGGCGGTCATGACTCTGGCACACTCGCAGGCCCGGGGCGCGGCCCCTTGGCCGCCGATTCCCACCGGGCGATGGCCGGCATTGTACGATGCCGCGATCCGCATTCCACCGGCCCGCTCCAGGAGCTTTCTTCCGTGCTCGACCGCCGCTTCGTCGCCGACAACATCGAACTCGTTGCCGCCAACTCCGCCCGACGCGGGGCCTCCGTCGACGTCGCCCGATTCGCCGAACTCGACCGGCTCCGGCGCCAGTTTCAGGCCGACATCGACCGGCTCAACCAGGAAGCCGGCCAGGTGAGCCGTTCGATCGGCAAGGCGGCCGACGAGGCTGAGCGGGAGGCCCGCAAGGCCGAGGGGCGTCGGCTCCGGGAGGAGATCGCGACGATCGAAGCGCAGGCGGCTGCGGTGTTCGCCGAGGCGGACGGAATCCTCAAGGCGATTCCCAACCTCACCCATCCTGAAGCGCCAGTGGGGGGCGAGGACGCCGCCGTCGAGGTTCGCCGCGGGGCCACGGCAGTGCGGTCTTTCGACTTCGCTCCCCAGGACCATGTTGCCCTGGGAGAAAAGCTGCGGCTGTTCGACTTTGAGGCCGGCGCCCGCGTGGCCGGCCACGGCTTCTACTTTCTCACGGGCGACGGCGTGCTCCTGGAACTCGCCCTTCAGCGGTATGCCGTGGAGCTCCTGATGCGAGAGGGCTTCACCGTGATGACCACGCCCGACCTCGCCCGCGACACGATCCTCGAGGGCACCGGCTTCATGCCCCGCGGCCCTGAGACCCAGATCTACTCGATCACGGGCTCCGACCTCTCGCTGGTGGCCACCGCCGAGATCACGCTCGGCGGCGCCTTCCACGAGCGGATCTTCGACGCGGCGGAGCTGCCGCTGGCCCTCTGCGGCATCAGCCACTGCTTCCGCACCGAGGCCGGGGCCCACGGCCGGGCCACCCGCGGCCTCTACCGGGTGCACCAGTTCACGAAGGTGGAAATGTTTGCCTTCACGCTCCCCGAGGAGAGCGAGGCGATGCACGAACGGCTGCTGGACCTCGAATGCCGGCTGTTCGACGGCCTGGAGATTCCCTACCGGGTGATCGACACGGCCACCGGCGACCTCGGCGGCCCCGCCTACCGGAAGTTTGACCTCGAGGCCTGGATGCCCGGGCGGGGCGAGGCCGGCGAGTGGGGCGAGGTGACGAGCACCTCGAACTGCACCGACTACCAGGCCCGGCGGCTCGGGATCCGGTTCAAGAAGGCCGGCGAGAAGGGCACGACCTTCGCCCACACCCTCAACGGCACCGCCATCGCCATCAGCCGGGCGATCATCGCGATCCTGGAGAACCATCAGCAGGCCGACGGCTCGGTGCGAGTGCCCGCTCCGCTCGTGCCCTGGATGGGCAAGGACGTGATCCGGGTGTAGGGCCGAATCAGAACTGGTTCGGTTTTGAATCCGCGTCAACTCGCAGGTCGAGGTCAGACTTCTTCACGAGGCATGTGCTTGAGAAGGCCCGTGGGGGTAGGCTTGTAGCCTGCCCGAATGTGGCCCGGATTCCGCAGGCTGCAAGCCTGCGGCCACGGGTCTTCTTGCCCAATGCCCGGCCTGGAACTTCGGGACTTTGGCTCCAGTTGGCCCGTGGGGGCAGGCTTGCAGCCTGCCCGAATGTGGCCTCCGTCGCCAACGCGGCTCGAGGGTTTACCACCGCAGGCCGAAGCGGGCGCCTTCCGACTGGCTGCTCACGCCGCCCTTGAGCGGAGTTTTGCGAACCTTGGGCGGAGGTGGTGGCGAGTCGGGCTCGGCCTCTTCCGGCTCCGGTTCGGTGGCGGGGGCCTGGGCCGCAGCTGCCGGCGGCGGCGCGAGCGCCTTGATCGAGAGCGAGAGCCGCTGCTCGTCGGGGTCGATCGCGAGCACTCGGCATTCGACCGACTCGCCCTCCCGCACCACGTCGGCCACGCTCCGGATCCGCCGCGTCGCCACCTCGGAGATGTGCACCAGCCCCTCGACACCGGGCTCCAGCTTTACAAACGCGCCAAATTGGGCGATCCGGCTGACCACGCCGCGAACCGCCGCGCCAACGTGATACTTGTCGGCCGCCCGCTTCCAGGGATTCTCGATCATCTCGCGGGCCGAGAGGCCGATCTTGCCCGTCTCGTGGTCGATCTTCTTGACGACCACCCGGATCTTCTGACCCTGTTCGAGCACGTCGGCCGGATTGGCCACGCGGTCCCACGACAGCTCGCTCACGTGCACGAGCCCTTCGACACCGTTGCCGATATCGACGAAGGCCCCAAACTCCCGCACGCTCCGCACGATGCCGTCGAGCTCAACACCTGGTTCGAGGGTTTCGAGCATCTTGGCCTTGGCCTCGGCCGCCTGCTTCTCGATCACGGCCCGCCGCGAGAGGACGAGCCTCCGGGCAGCCGGCACGATCTCCGTGACGAGGCTTTCGAGCGTCTGGCCGACCATCTCCTCGAGGTTCTCGATCCGCCAGGTGCTCACGAGGCTCGCCGGCATGAAGCCCCGCAGACCTGCCACCTCGCATTCGAGGCCGCCCTTGTTGGCCGCCGTCACCCGGGCCTCCACCACCATCCCGGCCTCGAGTTGCGACCAATCTTCGACGGCGACCGCCCGGTTGGCGGGAGCCACTTCGTAGAGGCCGTCATCCTCGTTGCGGCCGCCGACGGACAGTTCCACCGCTGAGCCGACCTCCGGGAGGTCTTCGCCCCGGTCGAGGTACCCGGCGAGCTTGAGCGCGCCCTGTCGCCGGCCGCCGAGGTCGATGAAGGCGGTGTCGGCACCGATCGAGAGCACCACGCCCGTGATCCGGCTGCCCGGCTCGAGCGGCGCCTCGGCCTTGATCGAAGCCTGGGCCTCGAGCACGTCATCGATCGCCATGCCGCCGATCGCCGCCGCGAACTCGGCCTCGAGTTCGTCATCGAGCCCGGCCCGGAGGTTGGGCACCGCCACCCGCTTCGATGGCGGCAGCACGTCTGCAGGCGATGGCCGCTTGGGAGCGTCCCGCCGCCGGCCACGGCCACCTCGGCCTCCGCCCGGAGCGCCGCTCGGGGCATGCTGCATCGACTCCTGGCCGGCAGCTGCGGCCGGCTGCTCACCGGCCGGCTCAGTGGCAGGGGAGACCGGCACGGCCGCCGGTGTTGCGGGGGTGGCGGGTGGAGCGATGTAGTGATACTTGGGAGCGAGGGTCGGTGCGGCACCGCCCGCCCGCTGCGAGCCGATGGGAATCCGGCGGGCGGCCGACGGCTCACCCGGGTCGGCGGCCGCTGGCTCCGGAGCCGCCGCAGGGGAGGCGGGGACGCTGTCTATGGCCGGGGCTTCAAGATCAGGACGCTCGGGGGAGTCGTTGGTCATCGCTGAGACCGCTCCGCGGAGGAGAACCGCCCGCCGATGGTCATGCCGCGTGCCACGACCGATTCCGATCTAAGAGTGAACGGGGGCGGGGAGAAGAAAAGAACTGCGGGAAACAGGACTTGAACCTGCACGGTATTACTACCACCAGGCCCTCAACCTGGCGCGTCTGCCAATTCCGCCATTCCCGCGGCGTGTTTCGCGGCGATCCCTGGGAAGGGCCGCCCCGAGGCATGTGTCATTCTCGGCTCGATCACCCGCCAGTCAAGCGGCCGCGTCATTGCGGCCACGCGGCAGCTCTGCCGCCGCGAGCCGCGGGGTGGCCAGTCCGTTCCCAGCGGTCACGGCCAGCGAGACGAGCCCGAACAGGGCCAGGCTCCAGGCGACATCGCCCACGGGCATCCAGCGGTGGAAGGGCAGGCCCGCAACCAGGCAGGCCAGCAGGCCCGCGGGAGTGTGCGGATACTGCTCGGTCAACGCCCAGTGGGCGGTGTTTGTGGCGAAGAAGAAGATGAGCGAACTTGCGAGCGCCCCGCCAGTGATCGCCAGCCATCGCGGCCGTTCGCCGGGCCGCCCCAGGATTCCAAGCCGACCGAGCACCACCGGCCAGGCCAGGGCGGCGTAGACCACGATCGCCAGGGTGAGGCTGCCATAGCTCGGAAGAAACAGGTTTCCGATTGCGATTGCGACCAGCGGCACGCTGGCGGCGACGAAGATGTTCGGGAAGAGGAATCCTGCCACCAGCGACACGCCGGCCAGCGGGGTGACGTGGGCGGCGGGCTGCCAGGCCCGGCCTGCCACGGCGATCGCCACGAGCGCGAGCCAGACGCAGGCGAGCACAGCCCGGGAGAAAGTCGCCGCGGCCGCGGAGCCTGAGGCAGACACGTCGTGATTGGTCTGATTACTCATGTGCGGCCGCGACCTCCCTGTGCTTCTGGCACCCTGTGGCTGGGCGAAACTGCCGATACACTACCCCTTTTCCCGATCCAGGCAAGCGAATCCGCGGAAACCTTTCATGCCGGCAGCCGCTGGTGAACTCGCGACGGTCTCGGTCGATCGGGCCGAGGACGGCCTCGTGGTGCTGCAGTTCCTGGTGCCCGATCGCCGGCACAACGTGCTGACCCGCCAGGTTCTGGCCGATCTGGCGACCGCCCTCGACGCCCTCGCCGTCGGGCCAGCCCCGCGAGGGGTGATCCTGGAATCGGGGCGGAGAGGCTCGTTTTTCGCAGGGGCCGACCTGGATCGGCTGGAAGCCCTGGGCAGCCTGTCCCGAGGCGAGGTTGAATCCCTTTGTGCCGCCGGCAAGGGGCTGTTTTCCAGGCTCTCGGCCGCCTGGCCAACCGTGGCCGTGATCGACGGCAGCTGCCTCGGGGGCGGCCTGGAGCTGGCGCTCGCCTGCGATCTCCGGGTGGCCACGACCGAGCGGCACACGCAGCTCGGGCTCCCCGAGGTCAAGCTCGGCCTCCTGCCTGGCTGGGGCGGCACCGTGCGGCTTGCCCGCCTGATCGGGCCGGGCCCGGCGGTGGAATTGGCCGCCTCGGGGGAATCAGTGGACGGGCCGACGGCCGAGCGGATGGGGCTGGTCGATGCCTGCGTGCCCCCGGAAGTCGCCCGGGACACGGCCCGCCGGCTGCTGGCGATCTACGCCGGCAGCGACTTCGTGCCGCGGCGGCGGGCCCGGCTCGCCGGCGGCGTGGAACTCGATCCGGTCGAGCGGGAGTTTCTCGAAGCGACGGCCACTGCCGTGATGCTCGGCCGCACCGGAGGCCGGTATCCGGCCCCGCCGGCGATCCTGGAGACGATCCTCACTGGCTCGGCCGAGCCAGCGTCGGCCGCCGAACGGCTCGAGTCGGCGGCCTTCGCCGATCTGGCGGCGACGCCGGTGGCTGCCAGCCTGCTGCGGGTGTTTCGGCTCGGCGAGCGGAATCGCCGCGATCAGGGAGTTGGCCGAGGCGACGAACCTGCGGCCCCTCCGCGGCAGCTCGCCGCGGCGGCCGTGGTCGGGGCGGGGATCATGGGCGGGGGCATTGCCGCCAGCCACCTGCGGGCCGGATTCGACGTGGCGGTGATCGATGTCGATGCCGCAGCCCTCGCGCGAAGCGTGCCCGCCATTCTGGACGAGGCTGCCTGGAACCGCGTGCTCAAGCGAACCGAGCCCGAGGCGGCGCTGGCTCTGGCCGGCCGGCTGCGAACCGCCACCGCCCTTGCGGCGCTCGCCGGGACCGACCTCGTGATCGAGAGCGTGCTCGAGCGCACCGACCTCAAGCAGCAGGTGCTGGCCGAGATCGAACGGGCCGTCGGCCCGGAGACGATCATCGCCACCAACACGTCGACCAACCCGATCGCCAAGCTGGCAGAACCGCTCGCCGACCCAAGCCGGTTCTGCGGCATGCACTTCTTCAATCCCGTCCGGCGGATGACGCTCGTCGAGGTGATTCGCGGCCCGGCCACGAGCGACGCCGCCGTCGCCGCGGTGGTGGCCCATGCCAAACGGCTCGGCAAGTGTCCCGTCGTGGTCAAGGACAGCCCCGGCTTCCTCGTCAACCGCGTGCTGATGCCCTACCTCCACGAGGCCGTGGAGATGGTGCGGGAAGGAATCGCACCGGAACGAATCGACCGGGTGTCGCGGGCGTTCGGGATGCCGATGGGTCCGATCGAACTTTACGACATGATCGGGCTCGACACCGCCTTCTATGCCGGGCTCGTGATGAGCGCGGCCTATGGCGATCGGATCGATGCCTCGCCGGTCATCCCCGCGCTCGTGAAGGCCAAGCGGCTGGGCCGCAAGACGGGCAGCGGCTTCTACGATTACGCCGGCACCGGACCCAAGGCCCGGGTGGTCGACACCGGCCCGGGCGCCGCCACCGTGCTGGCCCGCTATCCGCTGCCTCCGCGGGAGTCGAGCGACCGCACGATTGCCGACCGGCTCTTCCTGCCGATGCTGCTCGAGGCGTTGCGGGTGCTCGACGAAGGGATCGTGAGAGACGGTCGCGACATCGACCTGGCCGTGATCCATGCCCTTGGGTTTCCGGCGTTCCGTGGCGGCCTGCTGGCCTGGGGTGACTCCCTCGGCGCCGCCGAGATCGTCCGCCGGCTCGAGCCGCTTGCCGACCTGGGCGTACGGATGCACCCGGTGCCCCGGCTGCTCGAACTCGCCCGCTCGGGCGGGAGGCTGAGCGAATGATGAACAAGCCTGCCGATCCTGCCACGACTCCTGTGATCGTCGGCTGCTGCCGCACGGCGATCGGTCGGGCGCATCCGGAGAAGGGAGTGTTTCGTCGGGTTCGTGGCGACGAGCTTGCCACGGCGGCCGTGCGGGCGACAGTCGAGCGATCGGGCGTTGATCCCGAGTCGATCGACGACATCCTGCTGGGAGCGACCCAGCAGCGGGGCGAACTCGGCGGCAACGTCGCCCGCTGCGTCGGCCTGATGGCGGGTCTGCCCTTCGCCGCGGCGGCAGCGACGATCAATCGGCTCTGCGGCTCGTCGCTTCAGGCCGTGGCCCAGGCGGCCCACGCGATCGCCGCCGGGGCGGTCGACGTGCAGCTGGTCGGCGGTGTGGAGCACATGCACCACCTGCCGATGGAGTCGGCGGTGGACATCCACCCCCGCGTGCTCGCCCGCACGAGCCGAGGCATGCTGTCGATGGGGCTGACCGCCGAGCACCTGGCCGCGGCCCACGGCATCTCGCGACGGGAGCAGGAGGACTACGCCCTCGAGAGCCATGCCCGGGCTGCGGCGGCGACCGCGGCCGGCCTGTTCACCGACGAGATCGTGCCCGTGATCGGCCACGACGACTCGGGAAGCGTGGTCGAGGTCTGGCGGGATCAATCGATTCGCTCCGACGCGAGCCTCGAGGCGATGGCTGCGCTCGAGCCGGCGTTTCTGCCGCAGCTCGGCAGCGTGACGGCTGCGACCAGTGCGCCGTTGAGTGACGGGGCCGCAGCCATGCTCGTGATGTCGCAGGCGGAGGCTCGGCGGCAGGGACTCGAGCCGCTGGCCCGAATCCTGGCGACGGCCGTGGTGGGCGTGCCGCCGGCGGCGATGGGCACCGGACCGATCGCGGCGGTCCGCAAGCTCCTGGCCCGGCCGGCGGCCGCCGGCATCACGCTCGCCGACATCGATCTCGTCGAGCTCAACGAGGCCTTTGCCGTTCAGGCGATCCACTGCATCCGCGAACTCGGCCTCGATCCGGCGCGGGTGAACGTCCGCGGCGGCTCGCTCGCGATCGGCCATCCCCTCGGGGCCAGCGGAGCCCGGATCATGACGACGTTGCTGCACGCGCTTCAGGCCGCCGGCGGCCGGCTCGGCCTGGCCACGATGTGCATCGGGCTCGGCCAGGGAATCGCGGTGCTCGTCGAACGGACGGAGTGAGCCACCCGCCATGAACGCCCAAACCATGACCGTGCCCGAAGGCCGCGGCAGCGGGGCGGAGGAGCGGCCGGCGGCCTCGCTGAGCGAACTCCTGCTGCGGCGGGTGCGGGAGACACCCGAGCGGATGGCGGTGGCCCGGGTCGAGTTCGGCGGGGCGGCGCCGGCTCAGGTGCGCGGCCACACCTGGCTCGAGCTGGCGGCTGCGGCTCTGCGGCTCGCCGATGCGGTCGAGGCGGCAGGTCTCCGGCCTGGCGACCGAGCGGCCCACCTCGGGCCCCATTCGATCGACTGGCTCGTGGCCGACCTCGCCTGCCTGTTCGCTGGCGTGGTGCATCTGCCGCTCCACGCGGGTGCTGATCCGCGGGAGCATCTCGACCAGTTCGACTGGCTCGCCCCTCGGGGTGTGATCACCAGCGGCGGCCCGTCGCCCCTGCCGCCGAGTTGGCTTGCGGGGAAGGTCGTGGTCGCCGCCGAGCAGGCATGGACGGCCGATGGCCCGGCCGGCTCCGCCCCGCCCGACCAGGCGGCTGTGCTCGCGGCCCTTGGGCGGCGGGTGGCCGCCGTCGACCCCGATGCCTGCTGCACGATCATGCTCTCGTCGGGCACGACCGGCCGGCCGCGGGGTGTGATGCACTCGCAACGCACCCTCGCCACCAACGCCCAGGCGGCGGCGGCGGTGTTTCTCGACGACCCGCGAGACGTGCGGCTCTCGTGGCTGCCGGCGAGCCACGCGCTCGCGCGGGTGGGCGATCTCTACACGGCGATCGTCCGCGGCGGCTGCCTGCATGTCGTCGCCGACCGCAGCCGGATCCTCGAGGCCTGCCGTGCCCTGCCGCCGACCGTGGTCCTGGGCGTGCCCCTGTTCTTCGAGCGACTGGAGTCGGCAGCGCGGGCCGGACGGATCGATGATCTCGCCGCAGCGCTCGGCGGCGAGGTGCGGGTGTGCATCTCGGGAGGCAGCCCGCTGCGACGGCGGACGGCCGAGTTCTTTGCCGCCCAGGGCGTGCCCCTGGTCGAGGGCTACGGCCTGGCCGAGGCGGGGCCGGTGGTCGCGCTCTCGAATCCCAGGATCGCCCGCTGGGCTGCGGTCGGCCCGCCATTGCCGGGCGTGGCGGTGCGCATCGATGAGCGGCCGGCCACCCGCGGGCAGCTGCTTGTGCGCACGCCCAGCCGAGCCCTGGGAGTGCTCGACGCAGCGGCTCCGGGCTTGATCGAGCCACTTCCAGAGTGGCTTGAAACCGGCGATCTCGCCTCGCTCGATGAGGATGGTCAGTTGCGGATCACCGGTCGGCTCAAAGATCTGCTCACGCTGGCGAACGGAACCAAGCTGCCGCCGGCCGAGGTCGAGCGGGCCCTCGCCGAGGATGAGGCCGTGGCCCAGATCTGCGTCGTGGGCGACGGGCTGCGATGGCCGGTAGCGCTGATCGTGCCCGAGCCCGAGGTGATCCGCCGGGCGATCCGGCGGCTGGGTCTGCGGGTGTTGAGCCGGCGGGCGGCCCTCGAACATCCGCGGCTCCTCGCCTGGCTGGCGCGGCGGCTCGGCCGCCGGCAGCAGCATCTGCCCCGGAGTTGGCGGGTGCGGCGGTTGTGGCTCGTGGGGCGGGCCTTCGATGCGGCCCACGGGGAGACGACCGAATCGCTCAAGCTCAAGCGGCCGGTGATCGCGAAGCACTTCGAAGCCCGCATCGCCGCCGCGGCCGCCGATCCGCCCCCGGCCTGGTGCGGGCTTGTCGAGGCAGCAACGGCGTCAGCAGCCGGAGGCGCCGCCACTGCAGGAACGGCGGGCCGGGGCTGGCTCCTGCCAGCGGTCTGGACCGGAGGTGACGGTGGCTTTTCCGCTGCTGCCGCGGCCGCGGCCGGGCCGCTCGCCTCAGGCGTCGAGGCGAGCCTGGAGCGAGCGCTCGACGAACTCGCGCAGCTGCGCGAGGCCGGAGCGCTCTACGAACCGGTCGCCGGCCGCGAGGGGCGCGAGCCGCCGATTGCCGATCCCCCGCCGCCGCGGCGGGGGATGTTTTCCCGGGCTGCGGAGGAGGCGGTCGCCGCCGCCGGGCTCTGGGGGCTGGCAGTGCCTGAGGTCTGGGGCGGTGCGGGGGCGACGATGCTCGATCTCGCCCGCTCGATCACCCGGCTGGCCGCCGAGGTGCCCACGGCGGCGGGCATGCTCGCCGTTCATTCTTCGATCGGAGCCGTCTCGGCCGTGACGGCCTTTGGCACCGAGGCGCAGAAGGCGCGGCTCCTCCCGCGTTTGGCCGCGGGCCGGCCGCTCTCGATCTTCGGCGCGACCGAGCCCGACGCCGGCTGCGACCTCGGGCGGGTGACGAGCAGGATCGAGCGGCGGGGCGATCGGCTCCTTCTGACCGGCACCAAGATGTTCATCACGGGCGGCACCTACGGCCGGCTCGTCAAGCTCCTCGCGATGCTCGACGGCCGCCCTGCGGTCGCCATCGTGCAGCTGCCCGATCGCGATACCGCTGAGTTCCGCCTCAGGCACTACGACCTCCATCCCCTCAAGCACACTCCCAACGCCGCGCTCGAATTCACCGGCTTCGAACTCGCCGCGGCCGACCTGCTCGATCCGCCCGCCGGTGGCGACGCGATGGCGATCGTCTGGCACGGGCTCAACCGCGGCCGGACCACGCTTGCCGCCCAGGCCGCCGGAACGCTCCGGCTGCTCCACCGGCAGGCAGCCGACTTCGCCCGCCGGCGTCAGACCTGGGGCAGGCCGATCGCGGAGCGCCAGCTTGTGCAGGGCCGGCTGGGCAGGATCGCGGCGTCGATCGTGGCCTGCGAGGCCCTCGCCGGCTGGGCTGCGGCCGCGATCGATGCGGGCCACGGAGGCGAATGGGAGGCGATC
>JBJOHE010000336.1:0-2761 GCA_046047895.1 Planctomycetota bacterium
TCAACTCGATCGTGCAGAACCTCGGCGCCTTCGTGGGGATGCTGCTCTTCACCCGGATGGCCCAGGGCATGGGCCGCAAGGCCGCCTTCGCGATCGGCTACGTGGCCGCGCTCGTGGCGACCGTCGCCTACTTCCAGCTCTTCAACGGTCGCGGCGACATCTGGATGAGCGCGATCATGGGAGGCTGCCAGTTGGCACTGTTCGCCGGCTTCGCGATCTACCTCCCGGAACTCTTCCCCACGAGCCTCCGCAGCACCGGCACGAGCTTCTGCTACAACGTCGGACGCTTCCTGGCCGCCACGGGCCCCTTCACGATGGGCGCGCTTCAGGCCGCGCTCAAGGCGGGCGCCACCACGCCCGAGGCCAAGCTGGCCGCCTTCCGCAACGCCTGTTCCTACATGAGCGTGGTGTTCGTGCTGGGCCTCGTCGCCCTCGCCTTCCTGCCTGAGACCAAGGGCCGTCCGCTACCCGAAGACTGACGAAAGCGGCCGGCGGGCCGGCACGGGGCTCTGCGAAGGTTTCCGGGGCTGTTTTTGCCGCACAAGCCCGGGCTGAGATCGCGTAAGGTTGAGAGGCGTGTGGCAACCGCAGGGGATCGTGATGAGCACGAGGCGACGAACGAGCAGGCGACGGCTCCAGAGACACGCGGCCTTTGAGCCGCTCGAGCCGCGGCACCTCTTGAGCAGCACCACGCTCTCTCCCGTGGCCGACACCTTCACCCGGTCCGGCGTGAATGCCGGATTCGCCACGTCGCTCGAGGTCCGTGACAATAACGGCTCCGGTGGCGACTACGCCGCCTACCTGCGGTTCGATCTCTCCGGCATCGACCTCACGGGCCTCACCAACGCTTATCTCACGCTCCAGAAGATCGGCGGCGACACGATCGTGGCAGGCCGGTTCGATGTCTTCGGGCTGGCCGACCTGCCGGGCAACACGCCCCAGAATTGGAGCGAGACCACGCTCGCCAACGCCGGGCTGGGGGCGGAGTACACCGCCACGGGAGGCGATGGGATCGATCGAGCGCGGGTCGTGAACCTCGACAGTGACGGCGTGGGTGGGGCGAACGTGATCGAGCAGGTGCACAACAGCGGCGCAGCCCAGCACCTCCAGGGGGAGGACCTCGTGCGGTTTCTCCAGGATCGCAAGGCGGCCGGGGGCCTTGCGACCTTTATCACCGTCGTCGATGCGGGGGCGAGTCGGGGCTGGCGGTATGGCTCCCGCGAGGCGGCCGATCCTGCCCTCCGGCCGACGCTCCGGCTCGAGTATGTGCCGGCCCACGCCGCGGATCCCGCCGCCCCCGCCCGGCAGATGGAGGATCTCGATCGCGGCCTCGTGGCGCTCCGACGGGCGAGCAACCAGGTCTACCTCGGCTGGCGGCTGTTGGGCACCGATCCTTTCGACGTCGGCTTCAACGTCTACCGGTCCGCCAACGGTGCCGCGCCGATCAAGCTCAATGCCGTGCCGATCACGAATTCGACGAACTATGTCGACTCCAGCTTCTCGGCGTCGGCCAGCAATGCCTACTTCGTGAGGCCCGTCCTGGGCGGTGTCGAGCAGGAGGCGAGCGAGACCTTCCTGCTGCCCGCCAATTCCCCGACGCGGCAGTTTCTCGAGGTGCCGCTCGACATTCCCCCGGGAGGCACCGCCCCCGACGCCGCGAACCCTGGGCAGTTTGTCGATTACACCTACACCGCCAACGATGCGACCGTGGCCGACCTCGACGGCGACGGAGCCTACGAGATCATTCTCAAGTGGCTGCCGACCAACGAGGCCCATGCGGGAGCGTCTGGCTTCACGGGCAGCACGATTTTCGACGCCTACCAGCTCGACGGCACGCGGCTCTGGCGGATCGATCTCGGAATCAACGTCCGCTCGTCGGCCGCGTATGCCCCGTTTCTCGCCTACGACCTCGATGGCGATGGCAGGGCGGAGTTTGTGAGCCGCACCAGGCCCGGCACCGTCGATGGACTGGGCCGGGCGGTGATCCTGCCGGGCGACGATCCGGCCGCCGACCTCCGCAATTCCTCGGGCGCGATCGTGACTGGTCCTGAGTATCTCACGGTCTTCGACGGCCAGACCGGGGCGGCCCTGGCGACGGTGCCATTCCTACCCGACCGCCGGGCGATGTCGACCTGGGGTGACGATTACGGGCATCGCGGCGAGCAGCTGTTCATCGCGCCGGCCTACCTTGACGGCGTCCGGCCCAGCATCGTGATCGGCCGCGGCATCTACCTCCCCTCAGGCACGTTCCCGGCCCGCAATGAGGTCACGGCCTGGAACTGGCGGGATGCCCAGCTGACCCAGGAATGGTGGTTTCAGGCCGCGATCGGCCTGAATGGCGACATCAACAGCGAATACGTGGGGCAGGGCACCCACTCGATGATCACGGCCGACGTGGATGGCGACGGCCGCGACGAGGTGGTCTACGGGTCGATGGTGGTCGATGATGACGGCAGCGGCCTCTATTCGACGGGCCGTGGCCATGGCGACGCGCTCCATGTGAGCGACATGGATCTCTCGAATCCCGGCCTCGAGATCTTCCAAGCCCACGAGGAGACCTACCTCGGCAACCACACCACCGTCACCCTTCGCGATGCCGCCACGGGCCGGATTCTGGCCGCGCCCCTCGTTCCGGAAGCGGCGGTAGCCGCGGGCTCATTTCCCGACGTCGGCCGGGCGGTGGCCCTCGACATCGATCCGCGGTATCCGGGCTACGAGTTTTGGAACAGCTACGACTCCTTCATCTACGACGCCCAGGGCA
>JBJOHE010000337.1:0-6093 GCA_046047895.1 Planctomycetota bacterium
GCGGTCGTCTGGATCAATGGCCGGGAAGTGGCACGGCTGCATGTGACGGCCGGCACGAAGAACTTCAACAGCACCTCCGGAGTGAGCCACGAGGCCGTCTGGGAAGAACTGCGGCTCACCGACACCGCCGCCTACCTCGTGCCGGGCGTCAACACGATCGCCGTGCATGTGCTCAACCAGTCGGCCTCGAGCAGCGACCTCTCGTTCGACCTGGAGCTCAAGCTCCCCGCCGACATGGCCGCCCCGGGCAGCGTGCCCGGCCCCCCCACGCCCGGCCGCCAGAATTCGGTGTTTGCCGCCAACGCCGCCCCGCAGCTGCGGCAGCTCGCCCAATCCGTGCAGCAGCCTCGGCCGGGCCAGGACGTGGTGGTGTCGATCAAGGCCACCGATCCCGACGGCATGGCGCGGGTGGTGCTCGAATACCAGCTCGTCGCACCGGGCGACTACATCGCGATCGACGACCCACGGTACGCCACCCAATGGACGGCCATGGTGATGGCCGACGACGGCACCGCTGGCGACGCCCTGGCGGGCGACGGCGTCTACACCGTCACGCTCCCCGGCAGCCTCCAGACCAACCGCAGCCTCGTCCGCTACCGCATCACGGCGACCGATTCGCTCGGGCTCTCGGTCACCGGCCCGTATGCCGACGATCCCCAGCCGAACTTCGCCTACTACGTCTACGGCGAGACCCCCGTCTGGTCGGCCGCGGCCCGGCCGGGCGTCACCCCCGTCGTCGAGTACGGCCCAGAGGTGCTCGACTCGATCGCCACCTACCAGCTGATCACCACCCGGGAGTCGCACGTCGAGTCGCAGCACCTGCCCGGCTCGACGACGGCCGGCTACGAAGGCAGCGAGTATCTCTGGAATGGCGCGCTCGTCTACGACGGCGTCGTCTACGACCACATTCGCTACCGGGCCCGAGGCGGGATCTGGCGGTATGCGATGGGCAAGAACATGTGGAAGTTCGACTTCAACCGCGGCCACGGCTTCCAGGCCCGCGACGACTACGGCAACGCCTACGAGATTCCCTGGGACAAGCTCAACCTCGGGGCAGTGATCCAGCAGGCCGACTTCTCCTACCGGGGCGAGCAGGGGCTGTTCGAGTCGGTGGGCTTCAAGCTCTTCAACCTCGCCGGGGTGGCGGCCTCCAACACCAACTTCGTCCACTTCCGGATCGTGGAGAGCGAGAATGAATCGGGGGCGAGCCAATACGCCACCGACTTCCAGGGGCTCTACCTGGCGATCGAGCAGCTCGACGACCAGTTCCTCGAGGAGCACGAACTGCCCGACGGCAATCTCTACAAGATGGAGTGGGGCACGGGCGTCAACGGGATCGGCGGCGAACTCAACAATCAGGGCGACTACCCCCAGCCGGGTGATTCCTCCGACCTGATCGCCTTCAAAAACACCTATGAGCAGGCCGTCCAGTCGGCCGACTGGTGGAAGCAGAACCTCGACCTCGACAATTACTTCAGCTACCGCGGCATTGTCGAGGCGATTCACCACTACGACATCAGCCACGGGAAGAACTACTTCTATTACCACAACCCCGAGACTGACCTCTGGGAAATGGTGCCCTGGGATCTCGACCTCACCTGGGCGGATTCGATGTGGGGCGAGGGCAACGATCCCTTCCGCGATCGGGTGCTGACGATTCCCGAGTTCGCAATCGAATACCGCAACCGGCTCCGGGAACTCCGCGATCTCCTGTTCAACGTCGAGCAGGTGGGGCTGCTCACGGCGGAGATGGCCCAGTTCATCTACACGCCCGGAAAGGCGTCGTTTGTGGATGCCGACCGGGCGATGTGGGATTACAACCCCATCATGGCCTCGGCCTCGGTCAATCCCTCGAAGGCCGGCGTCGGTCGCTACTACGCCGGTGGCCCGAGCGCGGCGGCCTTCGGCAGCTTTGCCGCCATGATGGACGTGCTCGCCGACTACGCCCAGGCCCGCGGCCAATACATCGACGGCAAACTGATCACGCCGGCGGAGGAGGCCCGGGTGCCGAAGAAGCCGACGATTACCTACGCAGGAGCCGCCGGGTATTCCGTCGATGGGCTCGCCTTCGCCACCACCGCCTATCAAGACCCTCAGTTCAATCCCTTCGCCGCGATGGAGTGGCGGGTGGGTGAAATCTCGAATCCCTCGCTCGCCGGCCACGACCCGACCCAGCCGTGGAAATACGAGATCGACGCCGTCTGGGAGAGCGGTGAACTGACGAGCTTCACCGATTCAGTCACTGTGCCTGCGGGCGTGCTCGAGGCGGGCAAGACCTACCGGGCCCGCGTCCGGATGAAGGACAGCACCGGCCGCTGGAGCCACTGGTCCGATCCCCTGGAATTCACGACCGCCGCGGTCGGTCCGCCGCCGCTCCTGCGGATCACCGAGCTTCACTACAACCCCGCGAGCACGCCGCTATTCGTCGACGAGCAGCTCCTCGAGTTCATAGAGATCACAAATGCCGGCGACTCCCCGGTCGCTTTGGCCGGCGTGTCGCTGACGACCTTCGCCAGTTCCCCCTACGTCTTCGCCGAGGGGACACTCGCCCCAGGCGAGCGGATCGTAGTGGCCAAAAACCCGGCCGCGTTCCGGTCGGTCTATGGGCCGGAGGCCAGGCTCGCAGCGGACGGCTACGGCACCGCGAACCTCGCCAACGGCGGGGAGACGGTCGCGCTGGTCGATGCGGCGGGCCGCACGCTCCAGACCATCGCCTGGACCGATGATCCCCCCTGGCCCGTGGCCGCTGACGGCGATGGCCCATCGCTCGAGATCATCGATCCGCTGGGCGACGGCAGCGATCCGGCAAACTGGCGGGCCAGCGACCTCACCGGCGGCACGCCCGGTGGCTTTGCGGCGATCGAGGTGGCGGCCGGGAACCAAGTCGTCAGCCGTGGTGGCCTCTCAGGCGACGCGGTGATGGTGAAGCGGGGAAGCGGTCGGCTCGTGCTCGACGGGCCGAGCAGCCACACGGGCGGACTGATCGTGGCTGCGGGAGAGGTGATCGTCCGAAACCAGGCTGCCCTTGGCTCGGGGCCGCTCGTGGTGCAGCCGGGGGCGGTCGTGCGACTGGGCTTCGTCGCGGAGCCGCTCGTGCTTGGACAACTCGTCATCGAGGCGGGCGGCCTGGTGGACCTTGGCTCTGGTTCGCTCCTGCTCGCCGACGGGGCTGCAACGCCAGCCGACGTGCGGCAATGGATCGTGACGGCCCGCGGCTCGGGCGACTGGAAGGGGTCATCGGGCCTCGCATCGTCGTTGATCGCCGCCGGGCGGGCCGTAGCCTATCGCCAGCGACCCGACGGGGCGATCGAGGTGAAGACGGCCCCGCTCGGCGACGCAAACCTTGACGGCCGAGTGGACGTGCTCGACCTGATGGCGATCCTGGCCGGCGGCAGTTACGGCTCGGCTGCGGCCGCGAGTTGGACCGTGGGCGACTTCAACTACGACGGCCGCACCACTCTCCTCGACCTGACCACGTTGCTCGCGGCTGGCGGCTACAACGCTGGTGGCAGTTCGACGCCCATCCCCACAGCGGCGGCTATCACAAGCCCGGCCGCGGGCTCCAGTGCGCCGACGGCTCCGCCCCGCAGCCTCGCTCCCACGGAAGCCGAGCCGGCCTCGCCAGCCAGCTTCCGCCAGCTGGCCTTCAGGCAGCTCGCCCTCGATCTTGCAGCGTCTCCGCTCGAGGACGACGACTAGCCGGAGCGATTCCTTCGGCCCGCATCGCCTCCCAGTCGGCCTCGCTGGGCTTGGCCACCGTGTTGAAGAGGTAGTCGCCGATCGGGAAGGCGACGTTGAAGTTCTTGTCGGGATAGCGGTGGTGGAGGTAGTGGTGGCGGGCCACCATCTTGTACGCCGCCCAATTGGCGAAGAATCGGTTCTTCGGCTGGTGCATTTCGAGGTGGATCTGGTTCCAGATCGTGTGGTGAATCAAGACCACCACCGGAAACATGATCGCCCCCGTCATCGAGTAGAAGAAGAGCGGTACCGTCAGCGGCAGCGACTCGACCAGGCCTTCGAGCACGTTCAGCCGGATGCCGCGGTCTTCACCGGGCGGCAGCGGATCGTCGTGGAAGTGCTTGCGGTACTGCGAATGGTGCTCGACCGCGTGGCTCGTGAAGATCCGGTTGCGAGCCGTGAGGTTCTTGAACAGGAAAAATCGCGGCTTTTTGTGCATCAGCCGGCAGTGGACCTGATGCTCGATGATCGACATCAAGACGACCATCACGACGAACCAGCCGACGACCGACGCGATTTCCAGCACCATGGGTATCCCGCTCGCGGTGAAATTGGCTTGACACTCGCCACGAGCTCTGCCGCCCAGCGGAGTCGCAACCGCGGGGGTGTACCAGATGGCTTACGGCGGCGTCAGCCCAGTTTTTGAAGCGTTGAGCCGCCAGCCGTTCGCCCGGACCACACCGGCTCGGAGGCGAATTCGGCTAGCTCCCGCGGCTTACGGCTTCCGCTTCTTGCCCTTTTGAAACCCGATCTTCCGCCGCTTCGCCTGCTTGCCCCCGGTATGTGGACGGCCGCCGGGGGGACGGGGTGAAAACGACCGGGGCTTGTCGCCGCGGGGCCGGTTTTCCCGGTGGGGTGGTGGCGCGAGGTCATCACCGCCCTCCGGCAGGACGGCCGCCGGAGCGAAGTGGTGGAGAATCGCCGCGGCCACCTCCGTGGGCGTCGAGCCGGTCTCGAGGAGCCGCTCCACGAGCATCGCCTCCCGCGGAAACTCCCCTTCCTCGAGACTGGCCCGGAGCTTCTCGAAGAGCGCGTCGGAGCGGCGGTTTTCCACCGCTTCGGCGGTCGGCACATGCTCCCGGCGGATTCGGGCCCGCGTGAACCGCTCGATCGACTGAAGCTTGTAGAAGCCGGCGCCCGAAACGAGCGTCACCGCCCGGCCCTTGCGGCCGGCCCGGCCCGTGCGGCCAATCCGGTGCACGTAGTCTTCGGCATCGTAGGGCAGGTCGTAGTTGACCACGAGTTCGAGGTCGTTCACGTCGATCCCGCGGGCTGCGACGTCGGTGGCCACCAGAAACCGGAAGGCGGCCTGCTTGAAGGCGTTCATCACGCGGGTCCGCTGGGCCTGGGCCATCCCGCCGTGCAGCCGGTCGGCGGAGCAGCCGCGGGCCACGAGCCGATCGGTGAGTTCCTCGACCATCTGCTGGGTGTTGCAGAAGATCACACCGCTCTTCACGTCGTAGTAGTCGATCAGCCGTGCCAGCGCGTCAAACTTCGCGTGGTGTCGCACTTCGTAATAGACCTGGTCAACCAGCGGCGGCCCGGTCACGACCTTCTGCTCGATCCGCACCGTCTGCGGATCGAGGGCATGTCCGCGGACGAGGGCCTGGATCGGGGTTGAGATCGTGGCGGAGAAAAACACCGTCTGCCGCTCGGCGGGCACCGCCGCGAGAATCTTTTCGATGTCCTCCCGGAATCCCATGTCGAGCATCCGGTCGGCCTCGTCGAGCACCAAGAGCCGGACAGCCGCGAGGTCGAGCGTGCCGCGAGCGATATGATCGACGAGCCGCCCCGGCGTGCCCACCACGATCTGCACGCCCCGCCGCAGTTCGGCAAACTGCCGCTCGTAGGCCGCGCCGCCGTAGATCGGCACCGAACGCACCCCCTTCTTGAAGGCGGCGAGCTTGTGGACCTCGTCGGCCACCTGCGTCGCGAGCTCCCGGGTGGGCACGAGGATCAGCACCTGGGTCGCAGCCCGGGCCGGGTCGACCTTCTCGATCGCCGGGATGCAGAAGGCGGCGGTTTTGCCCGAGCCTGTCTGCGACTGGCCGACGACGTCCTGCCCGGCCAGGATCAGCGGGATCGCAGCCGCCTGAATCGGTGAGGTCTCCTCGAAGCCGAGCTGGCCCACGGCCCGCAGCACCTCAGCCGAGAGCCCGAGCGACGCGAACGGCACGTGGCCCGGCCGATCAGAGGAAGGGGCAGGATCGGCCACGTGGGATTTCATCATCGAGAAGGAGTGCCTCGGAAGAACGCTGGTGGGAGCCGCGACTGCCGGTCGCGACGAACTCCGTGAATCCTACCCAGGGTTCGTCCCGAGCGCAGTCTGGGCACGAGGCCATTTCCCGCAGCCGT
>JBJOHE010000338.1:0-14532 GCA_046047895.1 Planctomycetota bacterium
GCAGATCGAGCAGTTGCTGGCCGAGGCCGAAACGGTCAAGGCGATTCTGATCACGTCGAACCTCCGGCTGGTGGTGTCGATCGCGAAAAAGTTCGTCGATCCCACCTGGTCGTTCGACGAATTGGTCAGCGAGGGCAACCTGGCCCTGATGCGAGCGGTCGAGAAGTTCAACTTCGCGCTCGGCAACCGGTTCAGTACCTACGCCACGTACGCGATCCAGCGGCATTTCTTCCGGCTCTCTCATCGAGGCCGGCAGCTCCGCAAGCGGTTCGTCACGAGTGACGAATCGTTCCGGGATCGCATTGAGGAGCCGGAGCAGAAGGAATATTGCTCGTCTGAGCAGATCGCCTGGCTCAAGGGCCTGTTCTCCGGCTTCCTCGCCGAACTCGAGCCACGGGAACGGCAGATCGTCGTGGCCCGATTCGGCTTCGACGGCCAGCCCCCCCGCACCTTCCGGGAACTTGGTACCGAGATGGGGGTCTGCAAGGAGCGGATCCGGCAGATTCAGGGCCGGGCGATGGAGAAACTCCGGGAATTCGCAGCCGAAGCCCGGCTGGAGCAGACGGTCGGAGACTGGCTCTGAACCAGTGAAACCCGGCATGGCCCCGGCGGTACACTGGAGCGATGCCAACTGCCAGAGCCACCACCCGACCCGCCGAATCCGCATCTGGCGATCGCCGCTGGCTCATCCTTGCCGCGCTGGTTGGACTGGCTGGCATCGCAGCCCTGGCCTGGGCCCTCTGGCCTCGGGAAAACAAACTCGCCGATCTCACGGCGATGCAGCAGCAACTGCTCTCAACCGGAGGAAAGCCGAGTTCGGCCGACATCCGACGGGTGATCGCCACGGCCGACCGGATGAGCCGCGACGAACTCCGTTCGGCCTACCGAGCCGTGTTCGAGCAGTGGCAGGGGATTCGCGAGGAGTCGATCGAGGCCACGCTGGCCGCCACTGGTGCTGAACGGGCACGGCTGCTCGACGAGTATCTCGATCGGATGCAGGCCTTCGGTGAACTGCTGCAGGCGATGAATCCCCGGGCCACTCCCGACAGCAGCGGCTTTTTCCCGGGCCGCCGGCGGGGCCCCCCTGGAGGAGGCCAGGACCGCGGCGAGCGGCGGCCGGATGCACCCGCCCCCGACTCCCCCGAGGCCAAGGCTGAACAGGCCCGCCGGGAGATGGCGGCGCGGTTCGATGAGTTTGTCGCCGCCCGAGCCAAGGAACGTGGCATCGAGCTACCCGGTCCGCGGCGGTAACCCGGAGCGAGCAAGGCGGCGGTACCGCCCGCCGGCCAGTCAACGCCGCGGTGATTCGACCTTGCGACCACGGGCGGCCGTTGCCTAATCTCCCCGCCCCGCCGGGCTCCTCCGGCGGCCAACAGGGAGGCCTGGGACATGCCGATCACGCTCGGAGAACTCGCCGCTGCCGTCGGCGGCACCCTGGTGGGCGGTGATCCCGGCCAGGTGATCCAGGCGGCAGCCACCCTCGAAACGGTCGGCTCCGAGGGGATCACGCTCGTCGATGCTCCGGACAAGCTTCATCTGCTCGAGCGGTCGGCCGCGGCTGCGGCGATCGTGCCGACCGGGTCCGGGCCGCTCCCCCGGCCCTCGATCGAGGTTGCGGATGTTCACGCCGCCTTCGCCGCGGTCATCCAGCGGTTTCGCCCCGTTCGCCTGCCCACCCGTTCCGGCATCAGCCCTCGGGCCTCGATCGATCCGTCGGCCCGCCTGGCCGAAGACGTCGAGGTGCACCCGCTGGCCTCGATCGGCCCGGATTGCGAACTCGCCGCCGGGGTGACGATCCATGCGGGCGTCTGCCTGATGGCCGGCTGCCGGATCGGAGCCGGCACCACGATCTTCCCCAACGCCGTGCTCTACGAGAGCACGCTGGTGGGCGAACGCTGCATCATCCACGCCGGCGCCGTCCTCGGAGCCTACGGCTTCGGCTACAAGGTGAGCGATGGCCGCTACGCCCTCTCGGCCCAGCTCGGCTGGGTGGAGCTCGGTGACGAGGTCGAGGTGGGCGCCGGCACCACGATCGACCGCGGCACCTACGGCGGCACGACGATCGGCAGCGGCACGAAGCTCGACAACCTCGTGATGATCGCCCACAACTGCCGGCTCGGCCGCCACAACATGATCTGTTCGCAGGTGGGCGTGGCCGGCAGCACCTCCACCGGCGATTGGGTGGTGATGGCGGGCCAGGTGGGCGTGCGGGATCACGTGCACATCGGCGATCGGGCGGTGCTCGGAGCCCGATCGGGGGTCTCCAACGACGTCGAACCGGGGAAGACCGTGCTCGGCGAGCCGGCGATCGACCTCCGGGATCGCAAGCTCCAGCTGGCCACCATCTCCAAGCTCCCTGAGATGCGGAAGGATCTCAAGCACCTGGCCGGACGAGTCGAGGCATTGGAGCGGCTCTCGACTCCGGCCGCCGACGCCGCCTGACCGCGATGCCCATGAACGCGTTCATCCCTGCAGCCAGCTTTCCTGACCTCGACGGCGAACGGATCGGCATCCTCGCCGGCTGGGGCCGCTATCCCGTGGTCGTGGCCGAGGCAATCCGCCGCCGCGGCGGCCGGCCGGCGATCCTGGCGATCCGCGGCCATGCCGACGCCGAACTCGCCCCGCTGGCCGACGTGGCCGGTGACATCGGCGTGGCGGAGATCGGCGGGGCGATCGACTTCTTCCGTCGGCACGGCGTCCGCCGGGCGACGATGGCCGGCAAGATCCACAAGGCTAAGCTCTTTGGGCGGCACGGCTGGCGGGAGCATCTGCCCGACTGGACCGGGATCCGCACCTTTTGGCCCCACCTCGTCAGCCGCCGTCGCGACAACCGCGACGACTCGCTCCTCGGGGCGATCGCGACCGCCTTCGACAGCCGGGGAGTGACGATCTGCCCGGCCACCGACTTCGCCCCGGAGCTGCTTGCCGAGGAAGGGCTGCTCGCCGGCCGGCCGCTCTCCGCCCGGCAGCTGGCCGATGTGGCCTTCGGCTGGCGGCTCGCCAAAGAGCTCGGCCGGCTCGACATCGGCCAGACGGTCGTGGTGAAGAACCGGGCGCCGCTCGCCCTCGAGGCGATCGAGGGCACCGACGAGTGCATCCGTCGGGCAGGCCGGCTCTGCCCCACCGGCGGCATGACCGTCGTCAAGGTCGCCAAGCCCCAGCAGGATTTCCGGTTCGACATGCCCACGATCGGCATCGGCACCCTTGAATCGCTTCAAGCCGCCGGCGCACAGGTGCTCGTGATCGAAGCGGGCCGCACGATCCTCGTCGACCGCGACCGGCTCACGAGCTTCGCCGCCACCAGCGGGATCACGATCGCGAGCGTCTGTGACGCCGGGGGCGAAGCCGCCCTCGATCCCGCCGCGGACGCGGCTTGATCGGCTTATACTCCCGAGCATGCGACATCTCGCCTGCATCGTGGTGCTGGGGTTTGCGGCCGTGGCCACCGCGGTTGAGCCGACGGCGATCCCGCCCGCGCCGACCCACTACATGGGCCGTGAGATCGCCCAGACGATGCACTACACAGGCGCCCCCTGGCTCGTCCGCGAGAGCCGGCAGCGGGAGGAGGACTGTCGGCTCCTGATCGAGGCGTTGGCAATCGAGCCAGGCCAGTCTGTCTGCGACATCGGCTGCGGCAACGGCTTCTACACGCTCGAACTCGCCCGGCTGGTTGGCCCGGAGGGCACGGTCTACGCAGTCGACATCCAGCCCGAGATGCTCCGGATGCTCGCCGCCCGGGCGGCTGCGGCGGGCCTTGCAAACATCAAGCCGATTCTCGGCTCGCCGATCGATCCCCGACTCCCGCCGGGCAGGCTCGATCTCATCCTCTGCGTCGATGTCTATCACGAGTTTTCGCATCCGGCGGAGATGCTCACCCGCCTGCGGGAGAGCCTCGCGGCCGACGGCCGACTCGTGCTGGCCGAGTTCCGCGGGGAAGATCCGGCGGTGCCGATCAAGCCACTCCACAAGATGACGAAGGCCCAGGTGCTGGCGGAACTGGAGCCGGCAGGCTTCCGCCTCGACCGCTCCTTCGACCGCCTCCCCTGGCAGCATCTTTTGTTTTTTGCAAGTGACCGCCCGGCCGGGAGGCCCTGAAAACCGCCGAACGACGGGCCGGAGATTCGGTTTTTGCCGGAAAAAACGGCTGTTTGGGGTCGAAAAAAAAGTCTCTCGCCTCGTGCGAGGCGGTTGCATCCCGCCGCGGACCGGGAGATACTTAAAGCGTCTCGGGCAAGCAGGTTCGGTGTCGGTCTGGCGCGCGTCTGGACCGACTCCGAGCACGAGAAGGACCTGCTCCATGTCGATGCGTCCACTGAGCTTTCGAGCCGCCGACTCGGCGGGCCGCGACCCGCGTGGCGGGTCGCTCGACCCGACCGTGGTTGAAGACGCCGCCCCGGCGACGGCTGTCGCCGAGCCGAAGTCGCCGTTCGGTTCGAATTGGGTGCTCGGCTCAAATGCGGCCATGCGGCGGATTGCAAAGTCGATCGAGCGGGCCGCCGAAGTGGAGTGCACCGTGCTCGTCGTCGGCGAGACGGGCACCGGCAAGGAACTCTGGGCCCGGCTGCTGCACCGCAGCGGCCCGCGACGAAACAAGGCCTTCATTCCGGTCAACTGCGCGGCCCTTACCCCCACGCTCGCCGAGAGCCAGCTCTTTGGCCATGAGAAGGGCGCCTTCACCGGCGCCGCCGGCAAGTCGCTCGGCATCTTCCGGGCCGCCGAGGGGGGCGTGGTCTTCCTCGATGAAATCGGCGAGATGCCCCCTGAACTGCAGCCCAAACTCCTCCGGGTGCTGCAGCAGCGAGAGGTCACGCCCGTCGGCGCCTCCGACCCCGTGCCGATCGATGTTCAGATCGTCGCCGCCACGAATCGCGACCTGGAAGACGAGGTCGAAAAGGGCAACTTCCGCGAGGATCTCTACTACCGGCTCAACATGATCGAGCTGCGGGTTCCGCCGCTCCGCGAGCGGCCGGAAGACATCCCTTCGTTCATCGAGTTCTTCTCGCAGCGGTTTGCCGACCGCTACCACCTCGACCCCTGGGACTTCACCCCCGATCTCCTTGCCGAGTTCTGCTCCTACGAGTGGCCAGGCAACATCCGCCAGTTGGAGCATGTGCTCGAGCAGTCGTATGTGCTCCAGACCACTCCCAAGGTGCCGGTGAAGACCTCGGCCGCCCGGCCCACGGACTCCGGCCGGCTGCCCTGCCTCGACTTGGCCAAGCTCCGGGAACGGGCGATCCGCGAGGCGCTGGAGGTCACCCGCGGCCACAAGGCCAACGCGGCCAAACTTCTCGGCGTGCACGCCAACACGATGACCCGGCTCCTCAAGGAACTCGAGGGCAGCACGGGCGGCGACGGCGAAGCCTGAGCCTTGGGTTCAAGGAGTGCCGGCCGCAGGCAAACAGCCTTGGCCCGGGGCTGGCCTCATCGCAGCCTGCAGGTGCCTTCGTCGCATGTGCCGGCAAACCGATAGCGGTTGCGGGCGATCAGCCGGTAGAGCCCGTTCCAGAGCGGCAGGCTGCCCGGGAAGTGCAGCGGCACAGCCAGGGGCCAGAGCAGGGGCAGCCGCCGGACCAGATGCCGCCAGGCGGTCGCCCCGGCCCGGGGTCGGCCATGGCGATCGATCGTGACCATCTCTTCGAGCAGCACGTCCCGCGGCAGTTCTGGGAAGTCACGGGCCACGGAGGGATCGTGAAGAGACGTGAGTTCGAGGCGTCCGGTGGGATCGAGCCGCCGCAGGATCGCCATCTGACCCCGGCAGAAGCGGCACTGGCCGTCATAGAGAACCAGGTCGCGGCTCGGACGGGTCGCAACGGTGGTGGGAAGCGAGACTGCCATGGCCTCTCATTTCAACCGCCAGCGATGCCGCTGACTAACGGGCGGGCGGCCGGGGATCGGCTGACCGCCGCAGCCGCACCGCCGTCCTACCGGAACTGGGGCGTCTGGGATGAGCCTCCCAGCCGCGGCAGCTGGCAGAAGTGGAGGATCGTGGCGGCGCCGACCGAAAGCAGCGTCCAGGGCGCCCAATCGGGCGCCTGAAAGGTCGTCGCCTCGCCCCCGCCGCTCAGCGGCACGATCTCGGCCGAGTCAATCAGCAGCATCTCCGCGCCCAGCACACAGGCGAAGATGCCGCCCGCCAACAGCACGCTCTTCCACATCCGACGAGTCTCCAGCCTCCTGCACGTCCCGATCAAGAGCCTGGGAGGAGAATCGGCAGCTCTGGCGACGGATTCCAGCCACGGCCCCAAGGCTGCCGAAAATGCCGGTCGCACCGAACAGCCCACAGGGCCCATGAGGCGGTTCGCCATGACCGAGATCGCGAGCGACGCGAACGGTGGCCGCGGGCCTGCAGCCTGCGGAACCCGGCCCCCTCGCCAGGACTCGCCGGCTTCTCTCACGGCTCAGGCTTCAGCCGAGCCGCCTGCGGTGGCCGGCGGCTCGACGGTCGCCGGGCGGGCAGGCCGCCGCTCGGTGGCGGTGCCCGGCACGAGCTGGGGAGACCCGGTGGAGGCCTCGACAATCGCCTTCAGTTCGTCGCCGTCGATCACCTCGATCTCCATCAGCCGCTTCGTCACCGCCTCGAGGGCCACTCGCCTTCCCTCCAGAATCTGTCGCACCGACTCCATCGCCGCGTCGATGATCCGCCGCACCTCCTGGTCGATCTCGCGAGCGGTCTGCTCGCTGTGGCTCCGGGCCGCGGGCAGGTCGGCCCCGGCGGCTGCCAGGAACGGCGACCGGGGGCTCTCCCGATAGGTCACCCGGCCAAGCCGGCTCATGCCGTAGTCCATCACCATCGCCCGGGCGATCTCGCTCGACCGCTCGAGGTCGTTCTGGGCACCGGTGGAGACGTCGGCGTAGACCATCTCCTCCGCGATCGTGCCCGCAAGAAGCACCTGAATCCGGCTTTCAAGCTCGGATTGCGTGAGCAGGTAGCGGTCGTCCTCCGGCCGCTGCATCGTGTAGCCGAGCGCCGCCAAACCCCGGGGAATGATCGACACCTTGTGAACGGGATCGGTGTTGGGCAGCGAAAAGGCGACCAGGGCGTGGGCCGCCTCGTGGTAGGCCACCCGCTTCTTCTCATCCTCGTGAATCACCCGCTTTTTCTTCTCGAGACCGGCGGTCACCCGCTCCACCCCCTCGTTGAATTCGTTCATGCCGACCGCCGGCCTGTCGTTGCGGGCTGCGAGCAACGCCGCCTCGTTGACGAGGTTTGCCAGGTCGGCCCCGACGAAGCCCGAGGTGATTCTGGCGATCTGGGCCAGGTCAACCGCTGGATCGAGTTTCACGTTGGCGACATGCACCCGCAGGATCGCCTCGCGACCGCGAACGTCCGGCCGATCGACGAGCACATGGCGGTCGAAGCGACCCGGCCGCAGGAGCGCCGGATCGAGCGTTTCCGGCCGGTTCGTGGCCGCGAGCACGATCACGCCCGAGTTGCTGCCGAAGCCGTCCATCTCGACGAGCAGGGCGTTGAGGGTCTGCTCCCGCTCGTCGTGGCCGCCCACGACGCTCGTGCCGCGGGTCTTGCCGAGCGCGTCGAGTTCGTCGATGAAGATGATGCAGGGAGCCTTGGCGGCAGCCTGCTGAAACATGTCGCGAACCCGCGCCGCGCCGACGCCGACGAACATCTCCACGAAGTCGCTGCCGGAGAGTCCGAAAAAGGGCACCCCCGCCTCGCCGGCGATCGCCTTGGCCAGGAGCGTCTTCCCGGTTCCCGGCGGGCCGACGAGCAAGACGCCTTTCGGAATGTGGCCGCCGAGCACCTGATACTTCTCGGGACTGCGGAGAAACTCCACCACTTCGCGGAGTTCCTCGACCGCCTCGTCGATGCCCGCCACGTCTTCAAAGGTGATGCCCAGATCTTCCTGGGCATACATCTTGCCCCGGCTCCGACCGAAGGCCATCGGGCTGCCTGCCCCACCGAGCCGCCGCAGCATCAGAAAGAAGAGCAGACCGAACAGTCCCGTCAGCAGCAGCATCGGCAGCCAGTTGCGCCACGGGCTCGGCGGATCCTCGTAGCGAAACGCCACCGAATGGTCGTGGAGAAGTTGCTTGAGCTCGGATTCGGAGGTCTCGCTGGGCAGCTTGGCCGTGCGAAACCGCCGCTCAATGCTCGTCGACTGGGAGGTCGGCGAGCCGCCGATCGGCTCCTCCTCGGCGGCAGCCCGGCTGGCAGGGATCTGCCGCACCCTTCCGGTGACCTCGAAGGCCCCGATCACCACGTCGTGGAGATCGGCGAACCAGGCCGATTTCGTGTCGTCGTCACCCAAGGAAATCGCGACGTTCCGCTCCGCCCCCTCGGCAGTGGAGGCCCGGATCAGCCGCTGCAGATCGCTGTAGGAGATTTCCAGTTCGGGCGTGGCACTGATCAGGCTGAGGGCGAACAAAACGGCCACGCCCGCGGCCAGGAGCGACCAGACCAGATTGCCCCCGAGCGAGGGTTTGCGGTCTCCAGATCGCTTGGCGGAATCTCGCTTCTTGCTCATGCCTCGCCCTTCGGGGTTCCGCACCAGGCCTCGCACGGCACCCGCCGGACGCGTTCAGGCCATGGTATGCCGGAAAAAACCCGGCGACAAACGAGCTGCTCCCATCTGGCGGTGGGGATGTTCGGCGTTGGAAGTTCCGGCTCCGCCGCCCTAAACTGGTCGTTCCGCTTTTTCCCCCGACCTCCCCCCCATGCCACCATCCTGCCCCGATCTCCCGGACGGTCTGCCCCGACCGGATCCGGCCGGCGGCGGCGGGCGGTCGCTCCGGGTCGCGATCCTCGGATCGACAGGAAGCATCGGGCGGAGCACGATCGACGTGATCGAGGCCTCCGACGGCCGGCTGGAGCCATTTCTGCTCGCCGCGCATACGAGCATCTCCCCCCTGCTCGAGCAGGCCAGCCGGCTGCGTCCCCGCTGGCTGGTGGTGACCGACCCCGATGCGGCAGCGGGAATCGGAGCAGGAGCGGTCCCGACGGGTACCCGCCTGGCCGTGGGGCCGGAGCGGCTCGATGAACTCGTCTCGGCCCCCGAGGTCGATCGCGTGGTGTCGGCGATCGTGGGGGCGGCCGGTCTGCGGAGCACCTGGGCCGCCGTCGAGGCGGCCAAGACGATCGCCCTGGCCAACAAAGAGACGCTCGTCATGGCCGGGCCGCTGGTGATGCGGCGGGCCGCCGAGACCGGAGCGCGGATCATTCCGGTCGACAGCGAGCATTCCGCGATCCACCAGGCCCTTGCCTGCGGTCGGCCGGCCGAAGTTGAGCGGCTCGTCCTCACCGCCAGCGGGGGGCCGTTCCGCGGCCGGTCCCGGGAGTCGCTCGCCGAGGTGACCCCGGCCGAGGCGCTCAGGCACCCCACCTGGTCGATGGGCCCCAAGATCACGATCGACTCCGCGACGATGATGAACAAGGCCCTCGAACTGATCGAGGCCCGGTGGCTGTTCGGACTGCCTGCCACCAAACTGGCGGTGGTGGTCCACCCGCAGTCGATCGTCCACTCGCTCGTGGAGTTCGTCGACGGGGCGGTGATCGCCCAACTCAGTCCCCCCGACATGCGGCTCCCGATCCAATACGCCCTGCACTATCCCCACCGGATCGCCGGCCCCGCCCGGCGGCTCGACTTTGCCGAGACGCTCCGGCTCGATTTCGAGCCCCCCGATCTCGAGCGGTTTCCCGCGGTGCGACTCGGCCATGAGGCCGCCGCCCGGGGCGGCACGGCCGGCGCCGTGCTCAATGCCGCCAATGAGGAGGCGGTGCGGGGATTCCTCGACGGCGGGGTGCGGTTCACCGAAATCACCGACATCTGCGGGCGGCTCCTCGACGAGCACCCGTTTCAAGAGAATCCCACGCTCGACGACGTCTGCCGTCTCGATGCCTGGGCCAGGCAGGAGGTCGCCAAGTGGGTTTGTGTCTGAACGACGGCTGTCTCGTGGCGGCTGCAACCTGGCTGGAATGGATCGCCCAGCCGTCGAGCTGGAGCGTGATCCTGCAGGTGGCAGGCGGGCTCGGATTCGTGATTTTCGTCCATGAACTCGGCCACTTTCTCGTGGCCAAGGCCTGTGGCGTGAAGTGCGAGAAGTTCTTCCTCGGCTTCGATGTCGGCGGGCTCAAGCTCGCGAGCTTCAAGTGGGGCGAGACGGAATACGGCATCGGCGCGATCCCGCTGGGGGGCTACGTGAAGATGCTCGGCCAAGACGACAACCCGGCAGCGGCGGCCGCGGAGGCCCAGCGGGCCCGGGCCGCGGGAGCCCACGCGGCTGGCGTGATGGGATCCGGTGATCTGCCGCCGGAGCCCACCTCCGATCCCCACCCGGCCTGGGATCCCCGCAGCTATCCGGCCCAGAGCGTGCCCAAGCGGATGGCGATCATCTCGGCCGGCGTGATCATGAACGTGATCTTCGCCGTGCTGATGGCCTCGCTGGCCTACGGGCTGGGCGTGAAGGAACTCACCTGCGCGATCTCGAGCGTCCGCACCGGCGGCGCGGCCTGGCGGGCCGGCATGCGAACGGGCGACGAGATCACCGCGATCGGTGATCGCAAGGACCCGATCTTCAGCGACCTCAGGCATGGCGTGACGGTGGGCGACGTGGCCAAGGGCATCGACTTCACGGTCTACCGGCCGGCTGACAAGACCAGCCGCACGCTCACCCTCAAGCCCGACACCGATCTGGGCGCCCCGACGATCGGGGTGACGAGCCCCTTCTCACTCACCCTGCCGGCGGACATTTCCGCGGGCCTGCCCGGCACAGCCGCCCGGGCCGAACCGCCGCTCGCGGCCGGTGACACCATCCGCTCGGTCGACGGAATCGCCGTCGACACCTACGCCGAACTGATCGCCGAGCTTTCCCGCCGGACCGACCAGCCGGTCCGGCTGGGAGTGGACCGTGGTGGCAAGGGCGAGGCCGGCGGCGGCGAGACCATCGAGATCACACTTCCTCCGCAGCCCCGCCGGGTAACCGGCCTGACGATGACAGCCGGCCCGGTGAAGGCCGTGCAGGCCGACTCGCCGGCCGAATCAGCCGGCATCGAGCCCGGCGACCGGATCGTGGCGGTCAATGGCGAGCCGGCCGGCGACCCGCTCACGCTCGATGAGCGGCTCCAGCGGCTGGCCGGCACCGAGGTCGCCCTGACCGTCGCCCGCGATGGCACCGATCGCGACGTCAGGATCACCCCGCGGACGGTCTCCTGGCGAGACGATGAAACGACGGGGCTCGCCTGCCCCCAATCGATCGCCTCGCTCGGTCTGGCCGTCGAGGTCGATGCCCTGATCGCAGCCGTGGCTCCCGGCTCGCCGGCCGCCGCGGCCGGCCTCGCCGCCGGTGATCGGGTTGTCGAGGCCAACTTCCTCGAGACCGACGAGGGGTCGCCGGCGGACGACGGGATTCCACTGGCTGACGAGGCCAACTGGCCCGCGGTGGCGGCGATGCTCCAGCGGCTCCCCGCCGAGGCCCGGCTCATGCTCAAGGTCGCCCCGCAGCAGGGCGAGGAACGGACCGTCACCCTTCTGCCGGCCGATGCTCCTGACCGCTTCGTAGTGGATCGCGGGCTCGTGTTCGAACCCGTCTACCGGATGATGAAGGCCGGCTCGATCGCCGGCGCCTTCCGCCGCGGCCTTCGCAAGGCGGGCGAGGATCTTTCGCTCGTCTACAGTTTCCTCGGCAAGCTCACGAGCAACTCGATCAGCCCCCGGCTACTCGGTGGACCGATCGAAATCGCCAAGCAGGCCGGCAAGTCGGCCGAGGAGGGCTTCGGCCGGCTCCTGCTGTTCCTCACGATGCTCTCCGCCAACCTCGCCGTCGTGAACTTCCTGCCGATCCCGGTGCTCGACGGCGGCCACATGGTGTTCCTGCTCTACGAACTCGTTCGGGGCAAGCCGCCAAGCGAGAACGTCGTGGCGGCCCTCTCCTACCTCGGCCTGGCCCTGATCCTCACCCTGATGATGTTCGTCTTCGGCCTTGACCTCGGCCTGATCCCCAGGCGGTGACGGATAGCCCGGCCAATGGCACTTCCGCAAGTATCGCCCGACTGATTGAGCGGCTCGTGAGTCGCGTGCTCCAGTCTCCCGGGTTCGCACCAGGCGTTTCCCTGTCCGCCTGCCTCTCCCCTCTGGAGTGGCGTTTTTCTCGTGATGGCGCGGAGTCTCTCCGAGTCCGGCGGTCTCCCCTCGTCATCCACCAGCGTCGGCCGACGGTCCACAGAGACGTGAACTTCGGCATCGCCCGCAGGCAGGGCATGACCCCCACCCGGGCCGGGCTACCCATAGGATTGCATCTTGCCATCACAAGTATTGATGCTACGATGCCGAGGTGAGAACTACTGTTCGTATCGAAGACAGCCTGCTGGCAGACCTGAGGCGTCGCGCCCGCGATGAGCGATGCTCGTTGACCGAACTGGTCAATCGGGCGCTGCGGCGGGGGGTGCGGGCGCTGGGCGAAGACGAGACACCGCTCGAGCCTTACCGCGAGGTCACGCACGCGATGGGACCGCCGAAATTGAGCCTCGACAAAGCACTGTCGCTGGCCGCCGCATTGGAGGACGAGCAAGCCGTCGAGAAACTGCTGCGTCGCAAGTAGGTTGCTGCATGAAACTCGTCGATCTGAACGTCTTGCTCTACGCAGTAAACCGCGACACCCCTCACCACGAGTCTGTTCTGGCATGGTGGGAAAAAAACCTGCAGGGCGACGAGCCGGTTGGGTTGGCGTGGGTGGTTCTCCTGGGGTTCCTCCGTCTGGCTACCAATGGTCACGTCTTTGCCGAACCGTTGTCTTGTGAAGCCGCTGTCGCACACGTTGACCGGTGGCTCAACCATCCGGGCGCCCGGCTGGTGCATGAAACGGACGAACATTGGCGGGTGCTGCGTTCGCTGCTTGACGAGGCGGGAACGGCCGGGAACCTGACCACCGACGCCCACCTGGCGGCGCTCGCGGTCACACACGGGGCGACGCTGGTGACCTGCGATGCCGATTTCTCGCGATTTCGTTCACTGCAATGCGAGAATCCGACCCGCCGGGAGGGATGAGACTGAAGGGTAGCCCGGCAAATGGCACGTCCGCAACGATTACCGAGCTGATGAGCGGCTCGTGAGTCGCGTGCTCCTGTCTCCCGGCCCGCACCAGGCCTTTCCCTGTCCGCCTGCCTTCCCCACCGACGTGGCGGTTTTCTGGCTTGTGCGCGGAATCTCTCTGGAGAAAAAGGTGCCAGCCACCAAATCTAGAGAAACTGGGCGAGCAGCTTCTGTATCTTGCCCAGATTTGGTGGCTGGCACGATTTTCTTCATGCCCCCGGGGGCAAGAGCCGGGCCAACTCCACGACCACGCATGCGCCGGTGTCATCGATCACGCTCGAACACGCAAGCGCTTCGTCCGGCCCAAAGCTCACTTCCTCCGCGTAGCCGCTGGCGAGCGGATGGCTCGCCTGCCGGCCTAAAGCGGGCTGCCGAAACACCCGCGTCCGCCGGGTCGCTGCGTCGATGACCCAGACTTCCGGAATGCCGTGCCGGGCGTAGAGCGGCACCTTCGTGCCGAGGTCGTAGGCCAGGCTCGTGTCGGCGACCTCGATGACCAGCAGCACATCGGCCGCCTCCGGATGAGCCGTCGTGTAGCAGTCTGCCCGCGGCCGGAGGATCGCGAGGTCGGGCTCGGGCTCGCTCAGGTCGTCGAGCCGCAAAGGGTTTTGGCAGCGGACGAAGAGGGATTCCCCCGCCCGCCGGCTGAAGCGCCTGGCGAGCACGTCCACGATCGCCGCATGCATCGCTCCGATCGGCGACATGTCGATGATTTCTCCGGCGACGAGTTCCACCCGGTCGGAGGGGCCGAGGATGCCCGCCTCGCCCATCCGGTGAAACGCGTCCGCCGAAATGAGACGGCGGGCCGGGGCGACAACCTGGCTTGTGGCCATCGTGGTGAGATCCAGCGTGGTGCGGTTGTGGCGACGACATAAGGATAGGTCGGCCAATGGCACTTCGGCAAGCGTCCGCCGAGCGGGGCGGATCATGAGGAGCAACCGCCGGAGCTGATCGGGCTGGATGCGACCCGATCGTGGAGGTGCCGAAGAGCGTCCTATCCACGCTCAAGGCCAGATTTTTCTCGTTGGCGCAGACCGGCCTTGAAACCGGTCTTCTTGCAGGCCGTCCGCACCGTGGCATGGAATGCCGTCAGAGGCTGTGGATGTCGATGTCGGGCAGCTCGTCAGGCGACGATTGAAAGACGTTGCGGTCGTCGTGGACCTGCACGAGCTCTGCCCAGTCGGTCGGCGGGCCACGGGCGGGAGAGACGGGCGGAGGCTCGAGCGGTTCGCCCAGATGCGTGAGGACCTTCCGGATCGGCCCGGGCTCGGTAATGAACGCGATGAGTCGGATGTCGCCACCGCACCCCGGGTACGCAAAAGGAAACTCCTCCCCCACCCGGGCCATGAGTTTGGCCCAGGCGATCCGCGAGGTGTCGCGGGAGGGCGGTTTGTCGCATGAGCCGCAGCAATCGCCGGGGGCATCTCCGCCCGCCGCATGTCCGCCGACCGCATGCCCATCAGTCGCGGCATCGCACCGCTTGCCGACG
>JBJOHE010000339.1:0-5355 GCA_046047895.1 Planctomycetota bacterium
GTGAGCGTGGTGCCGCCGCCCACCGAGAGCGTGCCTGCGCCGGCGGTCGCGCTGCCCGCCGTGGTGTAGCCGACAAACGCGGGGCCTGCCACGCTGGCGGAGCCCGAGCCCTCGACCACGAGCGTGCCCACCCCATCCCTGCCCAGGGCGATCTGCGGCCCTTCGACCGCCGCGCCTCCGGCCAGCGTGAGCGTGGCTTCGCCGCCGTTGGCGATCACGGCCACGTCGCCCACGGTCGGCACGCTGCCGCCGCTCCAGTTCGCTCCGTCGGTGAAGCTGCCGGTCGTGGCGATCCAGCTGATCTCTTCGGCTCTGGTCACCGTGGCCAGGCCGCCCGGCCAACCAGTGAGAACCAGCCCCCATACCAGGCAAGACACTGCCCCCGAAACCACCGCGTGCTGCCGCGCCATGATGAGCCGCTCCCGAGGTGAAAATCGAAGCGAAAGCCCCTCGCAAGTTTGCGGCGCAGGCTGCCCGCAGAACTGCGACGAGGACCCCTTCCCGCTCGACCGGGCCGTATCATCACTCTGGCCGACAGGGCCCGTCAACCAGCCAGCCCGTCAACCAGCCAGGCAGCAGGGTACCCTCAAGGCCGGGGCTCGGCCGCCGGCGGCCCGAGTGCCGCGGCCATCGCCTGGTAGGCCGACCTGAACTGCCCGGCATGCCGTAGCCCCTGCTCCACGATCCGGCGGGCGGCTGCGATGTCGCCCGTCTTGCGGTAGGCCTCGAAGAGCGCCTGCTCGCAGGCCACGAGATCGCTGCCCCGCATCCTGGGGCGGGCGGTGAGGAGCGGGGAGATCGATTCCCGCCACTCCCCTCGCAACTGATGGAGCCGGCCGACATACCGCTCGGTGAGCCCCGTTTCGGAGAAGCCACGCTTCAAGAGAAACTCGCCCTGCGCGATCGCCGCGGCGGCCTCGGCACGATCGGCATCGCTGAGCCCGCCGTGGATCCGCTCCCGGCAGGCCAGCGTGAAATAGACGTATTCCAGATACCACGAGGTGAAGGTCGGAACCTGCCGCTGGGCGATCGCATAGAGCGGCTCGGCCTCGGCCGGTTTGTTCTCTCGCAAGAGCACCCGGGCGACCATGCCGGTCAGCGGCCGGAGGCCTCCGGCGTGAGGCCGGAACGTCTGCCACTCGCGGGCCGCCGCCAGGATCCCCGGAGGCATCTCCCGTTCGGCCCGCTCGCACTCTCCCTGAAACCTCGCAAACGCTTCAGGATTCGACCGCTTCATGAAGGGCACATGAAAAAGGGTCCGCAGGGTGTGGTTGACGCGATAGGCGTCGTAGTCGTTGGCCCCAAGCCGCTCGGCATAGGCGTCCCAGCCGGGCAGGCCTCGCACGGAATCGGGGCCGACCCGGAGCGGATCCGGGAACAGCTCCATCGATTCGACCACCGCCCGCGCCAGCTCCGCCTGACCGCGAAGCGAGAGATGCACATGATCGTCGAGCAGGTCCCAGCCGGCGGCCCCTTCCGGGGAGAGGCTCCGAAACCGTTCGGCGATGTCGCAGAGCGGCACACCGGCCGCGGCCGCCGCCCGGCGGATGGCGGCCTCGGTGGCCGAGGTCGGCCGCCAGGGCATCGTGTCGCGATCCCGAGCCTCGAGAAACGCCTCCTTCGCGGCGGCAGCGTCGCCCGCGGCGGCGGCGGCCGTCCCCCGGGCAAAGGCAAGGTCCGCCTCACCCCCGGAGCCGAGCGGCCGCAGCCCCGACTCGTTGCTGGCGGTCGTGCAGACGAGGGCGGGCACCCCGGCGCGGGCGACCGTGGCCAGCATCCGCCCCAGGTGGGCCTCGAGGTTGGCGGCTGCGGCCCGCCGCAGCGGCGAGTCGGCGGGAATCACCGTCTGGCCGACCATCTGCTCCATCAGCGTCTGGTTCTCGTCGGCCTTGCGATGGACGAGGCCCTCGACCGCCTGCACGACCGCAAGCCCCCGCGCCTGCCTCACGAGGGGCAGCGCCCAGGCGGGCGTCGTGCCCGCGGCGTTGATCGAGGCCACGCCGTAGGCCCCGAAAAACTCGTTGTTGCCGACATAGAAGACGACCAGGTCGGGATCGAATCGCACCGCGTCTTCGACCAGGTAAACAAGCGGAAAGCTCGCCACCGCCGTCGTGCCGAGGCTGATCACCTCGACGGTGCGATCGGGCCAGACATCGGCGAGCATCGCCTGGAGGAAAGCCGCGACCGAGAGATTCCGCGGCTGCGGATAGCCCTTGGCGGCCGACTCCCCCACGATGAACACCCGCACGGTGCCGGCCGGCTTCGGCATCAGGAAGTTTGTCTCCTCGGCATAGCCGGGTCGGCTGGGGTTGGCAAAGAAATAGGGTTTCGAGGCGGCCGGTTCGACGATCGCCACCTGGTCACCCGAGGGCAGCCGGCCGGCGATCCGCAGGAAAGCGGGATAGCCGCCCCAGCCGGCCAGTCGCAGGCCCGCCTCGACCAGCCCGAGCAGCAGGAGCGGAAGCGCGAGCGTCACCATCATGAAGAGGGCTCGCTTCCAGCGTGGCAGCGGAGCTGGTTCGGTCGCACTGGCCATGACGCTCCCTCTCAAAACTGCCGGGCTGGATCATGCGCTGCCGCCGCGAGCGGCCGCCAGAGCGACGCCCCGGCAGCCGGCCGCCTGAGCCCGAGCCGATCCCGGCCGGCGAGGCGGGCCACCACGGCCAGCGGCGTCACCACCAGGAAAAACACCGCCCCAAGGGCGAGGATGCCGATCGCGGTGCCAATCGTCCAGGTGATCCCCATCCAGACCCAATACGCCGGCCAGCCGAGCTTCGTGCCGGTGCCCGCGGTCGCGAGCGCCACGAGGCCAAAGCCCCAGAGCCAGGGAGCGAGACCATGGCCGGCCCGGAAGATGCCCCACGGCACGAACTGGAAGAGCGAGCCCGATATGGCCAACCCGCAGGCCACCGTGATCGCCCAACGTCGCAGGTGGGCCGGGCTCGGGTGCCAGTCGATCGTGATCATGCAACCAGTTCCAGTCTCAGAAGAGCGTGTAGATCAAGGGCGCCGCCTGGGTGCCGCCGAGGATGATGAGCACTCCAGCGAGGAGGAGCACGACGATGATGGGCGCAAGCATCCAGGCCTTGTGGGCCACCACGTAACCGAACAGCTCGGCGAGAAATGAACGGCGTCGCATGGCAAACTCCGGGAGGCTGGAACGACTCGGCTCAGTCGGGCCGGAACGAGCGGCGATAGGCCTCGGCGCCGGCGAGGGGCGGCTGCCGCTCCTTGCGGTAGAGGTGATTTCCCACGACGAGCGAGTCCATGTCGGTGTACATGAAGCAGCGGTAGGCGTCGGCCGGGGTGTGCACGATCGGTTCGCCGCGGATGTTGAAGCTCGTGTTCGCCAGCACCGGGCAGCCGGTCAGCCGGTCGAAGGCTTCGAGGATGGCATGAAACCGTGCCGCCCGGCCGGCGTCAACAGTCTGCACGCGGGCAGAGCCGTCGACGTGGGTCACGGCCGGCAGCGGGCCGGCGACCGCCCGGAGCCGCTCGAGGCCGCGGCCCGGGGCAGGCCCCGCTCCCCGCACCGGGGCCACGATCAGCATGAAGGGGCTCTCGGCCTCGAGTTCGAAAAACTCGGCCTGCCGTCCCGCAAGCACGGCTGGGGCGAACGGGCGAAACGACTCGCGAAACTTGATCGCCAGATTGAGCCTCCGCTGCATCTCGGGGCGGCGGGGATCGGCGAGGATCGAGCGATTCCCCAGGGCCCGCGGGCCAAACTCAGCCCGGCCCGCGAAATGACCCACGATCCTGCCGGCGGCGAGTTCCTCCGCCACGGCGTGGGCGAGGGCCGGCTCGTCGACGAAGGCCTCGCCCACGCCGCCGACGGCGGCGATCTCGGCCGCTGCGATCGCGTCGTCGGAGTCGGGGCCGAGGAACGAGCCCTGCTGCGAGTCGGCCGGGCTTGGTGCTCGCGGGCGGCCCAGCTGGCCGTGCCAGTGGGCAAGCGCGGCGCCGACCGCCCCGCCGGCATCGCCGGCTGCCGGCTGGATCCAGATCCGCCGGAAGGGCCCCTCACGTAGCAGCCGGCCGTTGGCCACGCAATTGAGGGCCACACCGCCGGCGAGACAAAGATCGGCAAGGCCGGTCTGGGCGTGAACATGCCGGGCCATCCGGAGCACGATCTCCTCAGCCACCCGCTGGATGCTGGCGGCGAGGTCGAGTTCGCGGTCGGTGAGCGGGCCATCGGGCCGCCGCGCCGGCCCGCCGAAGAGCCGGTCGAACCGCCGGCTCGTCATCTTCAGGCCGGCCGCGTAGTCGAAGAAGGTTTGATCAAGCCAGAAGGAGCCGTCGTCGCGGAGGTCGACAATCTGCTGCAGGATCACTTCGACAAACCGGGGTTCGCCATAGGGCGCGAGCCCCATCAGCTTGTATTCACCCGAGTTGACGCGGAACCCGCAGAACAGGGTGAAGGCCGAGTAGAGCAGGCCCAGCGAGTGGGGAAACCGCAGCTCGGCCTCGAGCCGGACTCGATGGCCACGGCCAGTGCCCCAGGTGGCCGTGCTCCACTCGCCCACGCCGTCGAGCGTGAGGATCGCCGCCTCATCGAACGGGCTGGGATAGAAGGCGGAGGCGGCGTGGGCCTCGTGGTGGGTGGTGAACAGAATCGGCCCGCCGTAGCCCCCGCCCAGGCCCCGGTCGATCTCCCGCGGAATGTGAAGCTTCGTCTGAAGCCAGCGGGGCATCGCTGCCAGAAACGCCCGAAAGCCGCGGGGCGCGTAGGCAATCGCTGCCTCCAGCAGCCGCTCAAACTTCACCAGCGGCTTTTCGTAGAACACGACGGCATCGAGTTCACCCGCCGTGATGTCGCCCGCCGCGAGGCAGAACTCGGCAGCCTGCGTAGGAAACGAATCGTCGTGCTTTCGACGACTGAACCGCTCCTCCTCGGCCGCCGCCAGGATCCGGCCATCCCGAACGAGTGCGGCGGCGCTATCGTGGAAGAACGCGGAGATGCCGAGGATGTTCACGCGGTACTTCCAAAACACGACCCCGCCCCGGTTCGGAAGGGCAGCCGAAGCGGGGCGGGGAAAGCGTGTGAGTGCCCGGAGGCCAGCCGGGCTCCGAGACTCAGGCCCGCCGGCTGCGGCGCCGGCGCCGGATGAGTTCAAACCCGCCGCCCGCAGAGGCGATCGCGAGCACTGCCGTGGTCGTGGGCTCGGGTACGGCCACCGTGTACGAGTTGAGCCCCGGGCCACCGGCGGCGGTTGCGTAGGAGGTGTAGGGGCCGCCCCAACCGGTGATCGCAACGTTTGGATTCGCCAAGGAATCGACCGCGGAGTCGCCGTCACCGCCGCCCGACGAATACGCGTCGAAATAGATCACGTCGCCTGCGATCAGGTTCATCGACGC
>JBJOHE010000340.1:0-9124 GCA_046047895.1 Planctomycetota bacterium
GGACTGTCGCTGGCCTTCGATCCGCCGGCCGGCCTCGCGAGCGATGCCGATGCGGCCGCGACCGCGGCGCGGGCTGCAGCCTTGATGCAGGCGGCCGGTGCGGTGGCGGAATCGGTCGTGGGGATCGAGGTGACCCGCCGGTATCCACCCGAGGCACTGCCGCTCGAATCATGGCCCGCCGCGCGGCGGGCGATCGAGGGCTGGGATGGGTTGTCGCCGGGCGAGCGGGCCAAGCGATTCGCCGCCTTCGTGGAGCGAGCCCGAGTCTTCGAGGTCAACCAGCTGTTGCGTCGGCCTGCCGGAGCCGTCACGGGTCTGGTCGTGTCCGCCGACGGCTTCGTGCTGACGAGCCTGTTCAACATCGCCGACGACACCGCCTTCGTGGCCAAGAGCACGGGCCGGCCGCGAACCTTTGCGCCGCAGGCGGCGCTCGCGGATGCGGTGGCTGAGCCGAAGGGCGGGCTCGCCCGGCAGCCCAATCCAGTCGAGTCGCTGGCGGTGGTTTTGCCCGGTGGCGAACGGCGGCCCGCGACGGTCGTCGCGCGGCACGAGCCGCTGGGGATCGCGGTACTCAAGACGGAGGCTGACGGGCTCGCCTGGTTTGATCTCGCCTCGGTGGTCAGTTCGCCGCTGCTCGGTGATGCGGTGGCCGTGGTCGGCCGCTCCCCGGGCGGCCCGGAGCCGGTGACGGTCAATGCCGGGATCGTAAGCGCGCCCTCGCGGCTACGGGGCTATCAGTTTCAGACCGACGCGCTCCTCAATTACGGAAACTCCGGCGGCCCGGTGGTCGATGCCGCGGGCAACTTTCTCGGCATCGCCACGGCACCGATCGTGCCCGACACGGTGCTCGGCCGCGTGTTCTCACCCGGCGAGCTGATGCGCTGGACGCGGGCTCCGAATTCGGGCGTGGGGATGGTGGCCCGGGCCGACCGGATCCGGGCGGTGCTCGACGCGATGCGGGAAGGGCGATCCTTCGACCGGATCCCCGGACCCTACCTCGGGGTCGAGGCCGACATGGCGCGGGCCTTCGGCGAAGATGTGTTTATCGGGGGCGTGGCAGCGGGCTCGCCTGCGGAACGGGCCGGCCTGAAGAAGGGGGATCGCCTGCTCGAATTCAACGGCATGGAGCTTTCCACCTGGCGGGATCTCACCGAGCGGATCGCCGCCAGCCAGAGCGGCGACCGGGTGACGCTGCTCGTGCAGCGGCGGAGCCGCGGCCCGCGGCTGGTGATCGCCGGCCGCGACATCGAGTCGCTCGCCGACCTCGAGCGGCTCAAGCGGTCGCTCACTCCGGGGCAGACCTTCGAGGGCATGCTCACCACCGAAGACACCCGGGAGATCGAAGTGGTGCTGGAGGAGAGCCGATGAACCCGACCATCCGGCGACGATCCTGCCTGGTCGCCATGATCGGAATCCTGATCGGGCTCGCCGCCGGGCCGGTGGCCGCGACCGATGTAACCGACCTCTGCATCCGGGTGCGGCCGGCCTTCGTGTTTATCGCCGGCGGCAGCGGGGTGATCGTGCGGGCCGATGGGCTGATGCTCACCAACGACCACGTGATCGGTTCCAAGCGGTCCTTCATGGTGAGGATCGGCGACGGCCGATCGTTTCGGGCTCGGCTCCTAGGCCGCGATCCGCATGGCGACCTGGCCGCGCTCCAACTCGAGTTGCCCGAGGGTGAGACGGTTCCCTGCCTGCCGCTGGGAGACTCCGAGGCCGTCGGGGTGGGCGACGAGGTTGTGGCGGTGGGCAATCCCTTCGCCCTCGGCGTGCTCGACCAGTCGCCGACCTTCACGGCGGGCATCATTTCCGCGGTGCATCACACCCAGGGAAGTTACACCGAGTGCATCGTCACCGACGCCGAGCTGAATCCCGGCAACTCGGGCGGGCCGCTGGTGAACATGGCCGGCGAGGTGATCGGCATCAACGGCCAGATCAGCACCCGATTTGGCCTGCGGAGCAACACCGGGCTCGGCTTCGCGATCAGCTCCCGCCAGATTCGGCTCTGGCTTCCGCGGCTGGAGGCGGCCGGGGGCGACGAGGTGAAGCACGCCCGGCTGGCCGGGATCGAGTTCGAACCTGGCGACCTGAAGACGGCCAAGAGCGTGGTGGTGCGGGATGTGGCCGACGGCTCACCCGCTGCCGAGGCGGGGTTTCAGCCGGGAGATCGGATCGTCACCCTCGATGGCCAGCCGGTGGCGAACCGTTTGCGGCTTGTCGGGCTGCTCGGCGTCTACCCCGATGGTTCGCAGGCGGCGGTGACGGTCCGGCGCGGTGATCGCGAGGAGCCACTGGAGGTCACGCTTACCGCGCCCCGGCGGGTGAGCCTGGGGCTCACGCTGGTGCGGGCGAGGGGTGCCGAACTCGCGGCGACGGTTGAGGCAGTGGAGCCCGGCTCGGCGGCGGAGGCAGCGGGCTTCCAGCCGGGGGACACGATCCTGGCCTGGGGCGGCCGCCGGCTCGAATTCTCGAGCCGTGACGAGCGGCGGGCCTTTGATCGATCGCTCAAAACAAGCGTAAACGTTGGCGACATCATCACGGTCACCGTCGCCCGGCCCGCGGCCGACGGGGAGCGGGCGGAGCACGAGCTCCGGCTCGTCGCCCGCTGACCGGCGGCCGGTCGACTTGGTAGAACGGGCGGCATGGCCTCGCTCGGCTTCGATGCTTCCTTGCTGACCGACCTCGGCCGCCGCCTGGCGGGCGAGCTGCGGATCGATGCTGTCGCTCGCGGGATCTACGCCACTGATGCGTCCGAGTATCAGGAGCGGCCGCTGGCAGTGGCGTTGCCGAGGACGGCGGCCGACGTGGGCGAGCTTGTGCGGTTTGCCGCGGCCCGGCGGGTGCCGCTCGTGCCCCGGGCGGCAGGCACCTCGCTGGCCGGCCAGGTGGTCGGAGGCGGGATCGTCGTCGATGCCGGGCGGCATCTGAACCGGATCCTCGTGGTCGATGCCGAGCGGCGGCGGGTGCGGGTCGAGCCGGGTGTGGTTCGCAACGACCTCAATCGGTTCCTGGCCCCGCAGGGGCTCTTCTTTCCCCCGGAAACCTCGACCGCCGCCTGGGCGATGATCGGCGGGATGGTGGGCAACAACTCCTGTGGGTCAAACTCGATTGCCTGGGGGACCACGCGAGATCACCTCGTCTCCGCCCGCGGGTTTCTGGCCGATGGCAGCGAGGCCAGCTTCGGTCCGCTCTCGCCCGCGGAGTTTGCCGCCAAGCTCGCCGGACCAGACTCGCTCGAAACCCGCATCTATCGGATGGCGGCCGAGATGCTCGGCGACGCATCCACCCGCGAACTGATTCGCGGCACCTTCCCCCGGCCCGAGGTCACCCGCCGCAACACAGGCTACGCCCTCGACGCCCTGATGGACGCGGCCTGCTTCGATCCGGCGAGCGACAAGCCCTTCAACTTCTGCAAGCTCCTGGCAGGCTCCGAGGGGACGCTCTTCTTCGGTGTGGAATATGAGCTTGACCTGATTCCGCTGCCGCCGCCTGGCGGGCTGCTGTGCGTGCACTGCGGCAGCGTCGACGAGGCCCTGCGGGCGACGGTGATCGTGATGCGACCCGATCGCGATCCTGCTGCCCGGGCGACGGCCTGCGAACTCATCGACGACAAGATCCTGGGCTGCACGAAGGACAACCTCGAGCAGGCCCGCAACCGGTCGTTCGTGGTCGGCGAGCCGGGAGCGGTGCTCGTGGTGGAGTTCCGCGACGCCGATCGGGCCGCCCTGGAGCGGACGCTCCGCGGCCTCGAGCGGGAACTGCGGGCGGCCGGGCTCGGCTACGCCTATCCGCTGCTCTTCGGCCCCGACGCCGACAAGGTTTGGGAACTGAGGCGGGCCGGGCAGGGCCTGATCAACAACCTGCCGGGCGACGCCCGTCCCCGCGAGATCGTGGAAGACACGGCCGTCGCCGTGGCCGACCTGCCCGCCTACATCGCCGAATTCGACCGGCTGCTGGCCGAGAAATACGGGATCGACTGCGTCCACTACGCCCATGCCGGCGCGGGCGAACTCCATCTGCGTCCGCTGTTCGATCTGCGGACGGCAGCGGGGCTGGCGATGTTCCGCGACGTGGCGACCGATGTGGCGGCGCTCGTGAAGAAGTATCGCGGCAGCCTCTCGGGCGAGCATGGCGACGGCCGGCTGAGGGGCGAGTTCATCCGCATGATGGTGGGCGACGATTGCTACCGGCTCTTCGAACGGGTGAAGCAGGCCTTCGATCCGGCCGGCATCTTCAATCCCGGCAAGATCGTGTCTGCCCCGCCGATGGACACTTCGCTCCGGATCCTGCCGGGTGAGCCCGAGCCGCGGCACGAGACGGTGTTTCGCTTTGCCGAGGCGGGGGGCGTGTTCCGGGCCGCGGAGAAGTGCACCGGCGTGGGCCAATGCCGCAAGCCTGCCGCCGCCGGTGGCACGATGTGTCCGAGCTACATGGCCACCCGCGACGAGGAGCACACGACCCGAGCCCGGGCCAACCTGCTCAGGCAGGCGCTCGCCGACCCGACCACCGCCGATCCCTGGAGCCGGCCGGAGCTTGCGGCGGTGATGGATCTCTGCCTCTCCTGTAAGGCCTGCAAGAGCGAGTGTCCCTCCAACGTCGACATGGCCCGGCTCAAGGCTGAGTGGCAGCAGCATGTTCACGACTCTGCCGGCACGCCTTGGCGAACCCGGATGGTCGCCGGCTCGGCGGCCACGCTCCGGCGGATGGCCGCGGTGCCCTGGCTCTACAACCTGGCCGCCACCGCTCCCGGCGTCTCCCGCGTCACGAAGTCGATCATGGGCTTCGCCGCCGGTCGGTCGCTCCCGGCGCTGCCCGGGGGCACGCTGCGGGGCTGGTGGCGGCGGCGGGGACGCCCGCGGGGATCCGGCCGGCTCGGCCGCGTGCACCTCTTCTGCGACGAGTTCACCGACACCCTCGACGTCACGGTCGGGATCAAGACGGTCGAACTGCTCGAGCGGCTCGGCTGGGAGGTGGTGATCCCCGAGCATGCCGACAGTGGCCGGGCGCAGTTCTCCAAGGGGCTCGTCCGGGAGGCCCGCGACCTCGCCATCCGGAATGTCGAACTCCTGGCCGATCTTGTGACCGACGAGGCGCCGCTGGTCGGCATCGAGCCCTCGGCGATTCTTTCCTTCCGCGACGAGTATCCCGATCTCGTGCCAGACCGCCTGGAGGCGGCCGCCCGGCGGCTGGCTGGGCAGACCTGGCTCATCGACGAGTTCCTGGCCCACTCGGCCGCTGCCGGAGCGATCGGGCCGGCCGACTTCGATGACACGCCCCGCCGGATCCTCCTGCACGGCCACTGCCACCAGAAGGCGCTCTCCACGGTCGAGCATACGGCGACGATCCTGCGACTGCCGCGGAACCATGCGGTGACGGTGATCCCCAGCGGCTGCTGCGGCATGGCGGGCTCCTTCGGCTACGAGCGGGAGCATTTCGAGACCTCGATGCAGATCGGCGAACTCGTGCTCTTCCCGGCAGTCCGGTCAGCCGACGCGTCGACGGTCATCGCCGCCCCCGGGACGAGCTGCCGCCATCAGATCCACGACGGCACCGGCCGAGAATCACGGCACCCCGTCGAGATCCTCCATGCAGCCCTGCGGCCGAGCCGGTAGGTGTCTCAAGGCCCAGGACCAGCCAGTCAATGAACGACCCGTAAGCCAGGGCCGCCGAGTTCGTGGCTGGCCGTCAGTTGGTGCGCGGCACCGGTGCCTTCAGCTCCCCACTGAATCCAGAAACTCGGCAGGCGGGAGAATTGCCACGTCACGAAATGGGTGCATCGCCAGCAGATCATGATCGCCCGAGATGATGTGCGTCGCGTTGCCATCAACGGCCAGTTCCAGAAACCGGTCATCTTTGGGATCGCGGCATTCCCGAATCCGAGTGGAGACGATCACATCCTCAGCCGCGTGGAGGTATGCAGCCAGGAACTCCAGCCGCTGCTGATTGCTTACATAAGCGGCAAGTTTCTTCCGGCGCAGCACGTCATCGAGTTCTCCAAGCGTGGCCTCCGAAACCAAGAGCCGACCGATTCGACGGGCGGCTTCAAAGGCCCGCCGGGGTATCGATCCAGGTATCAAAAGACCGCTGACGACGACGCCAGTGTCGAAAACAAATCTCACATTACTGGTCGCTCAAGATCGAATCGAGAGATTCGAGCGTCAGGCCTTTGGCTGCTGCAGACCGGCCGACCTCGTCCAGAATCTCCTCCAGCGGCCGCACGGGTTCAGCGGTCAGTTCCCTGAGCCGGAGCCGCAAGAGCGTCTGCAGTTGCCGTTTCTGATCCGCTGACGCGGAACGGTATGCCTCCGCAATCGATGCGTCCACGGGTATCGAGATCGTCGGAGTTGCCATGCCTTCAATGATATCGGTCGCTTCGGTTCGGGGCCACCAAGCTGCCGGTCGAGGAAACTGGGCAATCCGGCGTCTTCACCCTGTGCTTCCGGAAACGGTGATTCGCTGGCTCCGGATTGGCCCGCCGGCCATCCGGCTGGGGCTGCCCATGCGGCATTGCCCCCGGGCCGGCGATGCACGTACCGCGAATGCGGTTTAGACTCTTCGGCTTCCCGGGGAGTTCCTTTCATGTCAGCAGATCTTCGTCACACCCGTCGAACGTTTCTCGGAGCCTCGGCCGCAGGCGTGGCTGCCGCTGGTACGGGCTTCGTGCCCGCCTTCGCCTGGACGCAGGCTGCGTTTGCGAACGCGTCGGCAAACGATCGGCCCCGGATCGGCTGCATCGGCACCGGCTCGATGGGCACTGGCGACGCTCATGATCATGCCCGGTTCGGCGACATCCTGGCCGTCTGCGATGTCGACAACCGCCATGCCGAGCGGTGTCGCAACGACGAGCGGGCCGGCAAGGGCAAGGCCGACGTCTACCGCGACTATCGCCGGGTGCTCGACCGGCCCGACATCGACGTGGTGAGCATCGTCACCCCCGACCACTGGCATGTGAAGATCGCGATCGAAGCCCTCGAAGCCGGCAAGCATGTCTTCTGTCAGAAGCCGCTCTCGCTCACCCTCGAGGAGAACCGGCTGGCCCGGGCGGCGGCGGAGAAGCATCCCGACCTGCAGTTCTTCATCGGCACCCAGCAGCGAAGCGACCGCGGCCGGTTCCTGCGGGCGGTGAACATGGTGAGGAAGGGCCTGCTGGGTCCGATCAAGAAGGTGACGGTCGGGATCAACGGCAGCCCCACTGGCGGCCCCTTCCCGGTGGCCGACGTGCCCAAGGAACTCGACTGGGAGATGTGGCTCGGCCAGGCGCCGGAGGTGCCCTACCGAGAGCGGCGGTGCCACTACGAGTTTCGCTGGTGGTACGAGTACTCCGGTGGCAAGTTCACCGACTGGGGTGCCCACCACGTCGACATCGCCCAGTGGGCCCTCGGCGAAGACTCGCCCGGCAAGGGGCCGACCACGATCGACGGCAGCGACGCGAAGCATCCGGTGCCGTTCGAGCACGGCTATCCGACCGTCGACGACTGCTACAACACCTCCCACGACTTCGCCGTCACCTGCCGGTTTCCCAGCGGGGTGGAGATGGTGGTCACGAGCCGTGGCGACAACGGAATCCTCTTCGAAGGGGAGAAGGGTCGGATGTTCGTGAATCGGGAGCGGATCACCGGCACGCCGATCGAGGCCGAGTGGGACAAGGACCAGTTCACCGACGCCGACGTGGTGGCCCTCTACAAAGGCAAGCCCTTCGAGGGCCACAAGGAAAACTTCTACCGCTGCATCCGCGAGGGGGGCCTGCCCGTCTCCGATGTCTATAGCCATGTGATGGCGATGAACACCTGCCACCTGGCCGCGATTGCCGCCCGGCTCGGTCGCACGATCAACTGGGACCCTGCCGCCGAACGGATCGTGGGCGACGACGAGGCCGCCGGCTTCGTCGCCCGCACGCCCCGGGCCGGCTATGAGATTCCGCGGGTCTGAGCGAGCCGCTGGCCGGCCAGATAGCCGAGGATCGCGAAGCCCAGCCCCCAGAAATCGGCGGGCACGGTGGTCAGCGTCGTGAAGACGCCCTGCGGCAGCGAGCCCTCGAGATGTTCGACCCCGAAGGCGAGAAGCCAGGCGGTGAAGCCCAGGAGCATCGAGAGCACGGCCGGAGCTTCGCCCCGCGGCCGGCCGTAGATTCCGGCGACCACCGGCACGAACAGGGCTACGAGCTGGATCGAGAGCGCGACGTCGAGCAGCTCCATCAGCGACTTGCCCCACATCGCGAGGGTGATTCCGCCGAGTGAGACGAGCACCACGCAGAGCCGATCCCGCAGGAGGCCGGGGCCGGCGAGCCCCGGCAGGCGGGCGAGCAGATTGTGGCCGAGGATCGTGGCGGGGGCGAGCACGGCGCTCGTGGCCGTGGAGACCACCATCGACATCACCGCGATCACGAACACCACGAGCATTCCGGTCGAGAGGTATTCACCGGCGAGGAAGCCGACCGGATCGAGCGCGCCGTTCGGATGAGTCACGAGCGAGGCCAGGCCGAGCGTGACCGGCAGCATGCCGAAGACGAGATAGAGCACGCCGGCGAGGATGCAGGCGTACATCGCGGTGTTGGGACTCTTGGCGGCGAACACCCGCTGCTGCAGGTCCTGGCCGGGGATGTTGCCGAACAGGCCGGTCGCCCAGCTGCCCAGCCAGCCGAGCACGACGGCGAGCGATGGATCGGCCGGAATCAGCCGGAGGTGGTTGGGGTGGGTCTCGGCGACCTGGCTGAACACGGTGGCAAGCCCGCGGATGGGATCACCGTCGCCCAGCCGGGGGTCGGCGAGCGCGGCGGCCGTGAGCACCACGAGGCCGGCCAGTGCGATCACGATCTGGACGGTGTCGGTGAGCGTGACCGACCACATGCCGCCGATCAGCGTGTAGACGAGCGTGACGCCCGCCACGATCAGGATGCCGGCGGTGAGCGGGATGCCGAAGTAGAGCTCGAGGATCCGCGCCAGCGCCGTGTATTGAAGCGCCACCCAGGAGAAGTAGGCCGGCACCTGGATGCAGCCGCCCACAAGCTCCGCCCTGGGCCCATACTTCGCCCGGTAGAAGTCGGCCATCGTGTAGAGCTCCATCCGCCAGAGTGGCCGGGCGAAGAAGATCCCGGCCAGCACGAGCGTGCCGGCGCAGGCAAACG
>JBJOHE010000341.1:0-7137 GCA_046047895.1 Planctomycetota bacterium
ATCGCCACCCTCGGTGCCTCGGCCTGGCGGAAGCGGAAGCTCGCCAAGAAGGCTTGATCTCGCGACCCCCGCTGAGGGGGTCAGCGGGGATCACGCGGAAACGGGACGGCCTGCCCTTGGAGCACCAAGGGCAGGCCGCTCGCTTTTCGGAGCCTGGAATTGGGGGAGTCGTGAAGAAACGCGGCGTGCATAATCCTGTCTATGCCGCGTTTCTGCCCTAGCCGTCACGTCCTCGGTCTCTTGTGGATCGGGCTCCTCCTGCTCGGCTCCGAAGGTCCGGCATTCGGTCAGCTGCGAATCGCCACCTACAACACCAACAACACATCGGGCGAGCAGCTTCCTCGGTCCGCCGTCGCCACGGTGCTCGAATCGCTGGGCGACCAGTCGAAGTCGGGCTTTGCCCGGCCGGTGGACATTCTCGTCCTCCAGGAGCAATCGACTCTCGCTACCAGTACCGACGGCTACGTGGATTTGCTCAACGAGCTTTACGGAGCCGGAGCCTACGCCCGTGGCGTGCTGCAGGGCAGCACGACCGGCGGTGGGCGGCCAGCAGTGGTTTACAACACCCACACCGTCTCATTGATCTCGGAATCGGAGGCCAGCGAGGCCAGTTCCGCGGGCGGCCCCCGGGCCACGCTGCGATATGAGTTTCGGCCCGTCGGCTACGACGCGGCGGCCGACTTCTATATCTATGCCAGCCACTTCAAGGCGGTGGATGATACCGCCAGCGCTGAGCGGCGGGGGATCGAGGCGGCAGAGATCCGAGCCAATGCCGACGCGCTCGGGGAGGGCACGCTCGCGATCTACGCCGGCGACATGAACTTCTACCGGGCCAGTGAGATCGGCTTTCAGACCCTGATCGCCCCCGGGCCCGGGCAGGCCTTCGATCCTGTCGACCGAGTCGGCAGTTGGTCGAACTCCAACGCCTACCGTGATGTCCACACGCAATCACCGGTCACCTCCGCCAGTTTTCCCGGGCAGGTGACCGGCGGTCTCGATGATCGATTCGACTTCCAGCTTGTCACGGGTGAGGTACTCGATGGGCGGGGATTCGACATCATTCCAGGATCCTACTGGGCCCTCGGGAACACCGGCACCCACTCGCTCAACGGCCCGCTCTCCTCCGGGAGCATGTCGGCCCTGCAGGCGAGGCTGCCCGGCTACAGCCTGGCCCAGGCGACGGCGGTCGTCGACGCGCTGATGACCGCCAGCGATCACCTGCCGGTCGTGGCCGACTATCAGTTGCCGGCCAAGCTGGCAGTCGTGGCCCCGACGCTGCCCGCGGCCGTGCTCCGCGGAGCGGCCATCGGCGGGGAGCTCACCGTCTCGAATGCCGCCCCGGTCGCTGTGGCGGCCGGAGCCGACTCGCTCTCGTATGCGATCACCGGCGGCGGGGCCGTCACAGCGTCGGGAGCCGGAAGCCGCAGCCCACTCTCGGCTCCGGCCTCCCATGCCCTGGTATTCGATACGTCGATGGCAGGCCTCCAGACCGGCTCACTGAGCGTGACGTCATCGAGCCCTCAGGCGGCCGGAGCGAGTTTCGCTCAGCACTACTCGGTGGAGGTGATCGACCGTGCGGTTCTTTCAGCCACTGGCACACCCGGCGGTGGAGGCGGCGGCGGCAGTGGCGGAGGCAGCGAGCCCGTTCCCTTCATTGGAACGTATACCTTCGGCAGCGACGGCAACGTCACCTCCTTCGCCTACAACGGCGACCCGCTCACGGGCGTTTCCGTCGGCGACCTGCTCAAGGTCGGAATCACGAGTTCGTCGAGTTCCGGGAATTTCCGCGGCACGGCCTGGCCGACCGGCGGCACCAACGGGTCAGATGCCTTCGCCGGCTTGGTCAACCTCGATCGTTTCATCGAGTTCACGTTGACTGCGGAGCCAGGCAGCGATCTGGCAGGGTCGCTGGATATGGCGGCGATTGATTTTGGCCTCGGCCGCAGCGGCACCGGGCCGCGGCAGTGGGAGTGGCGATCGAGTGTCGACGGGTTCTCAACGCCCATCACGACCTACGAGACCGTCAATCCCGGGCTTGGACTGACCGGCGGCGTGCTGACAAATCCCGACAGTAATGCTTCGTGGACCGGGAACCGGCTCGACCTGACGGATGCGTCCTTCCAAGACCAAGCGGCCGTGACGCTTCGGCTCTATGGCTACAACGCCGAGGGTTCGGGAGGTACCGGCGGCCTTCAAGGGCCGCTGACCTTCAGCGGCTTGTACCGGCCAGGCGGAAGCACCGAGTCGTCCGCCGGTGGCATCGTGGCCGGCGACTCAATTTTTGTCTCCAATGCCGCGGCCGAGGCAGGCACGCAGCGAGCCTCGGCTGCAATCGTGTCGCGGGCGATCTCGGGCGCTGCCGGGTGGAGCGTGAACGGCCTTACGATCGGGGCGACGATCGCAGCCGGAGCGACCTCCGCCGGCACCGCAGAGTTCGACTCCACGGGCCGGCTCAACGGCACCTATCCGGCCACCTTCACCCTCGGCTTCCAGCATGCCGACCAGTCATTGCCCGGCACCGCCGCCGGTGATCTCGGCACGCTCACCTGGGAGCTTGTGACAACAGTGACCGGACAGGCCGGCTCGGGCACAACGGTCGTGGATGCGGGCATGAGCCTCGCCGGATATGGCCTCGACTCGGCGGGGCCGTTTGCCACTCGGAGCCTCCTCGAGGCGGGGACCGCCGAGGCCACGGGCCCGGTGACGATGCGGTTTGACCCGCCGCCGACGGCAGGCCTGTTTGCCAGCGACGTGCTCACGCTCACCGGCACCAGCCCCGGAGCCGTCGTGCTCTCGCTCACCTACGATGCCGCAGTTGCCGCCAGTTTCTCTGGCCGCGACGTCTGTCTCGGCTGGCTCGACGCCCGGCAGGAGAGCCCGACCTTCGGCACCTGGGTCAACGCGATCGACGGCAACGCCGTCAATCAAGTGACCCAGTCGGAGCCCTTCGCTGGCTCCTGGACCAGCTACTCGAGCGATCTGGGGGGGGTGACGCCTGCCACCGCGATCGGAGCCTGGGGGATCGACAACTCGAGCCGGAGCGTCTGGGCGGTGATCGATCATGCCAGCCAGTTTGCCGTCATTCCCCTGGGCATGAGCCCGAGGCCCGGCGATGCCAACCTCGACGGCAAGGTCGACGTGTTCGATCTCGTGCAGGTGAACACCGCCGGAAAGTACGGCACTGGAGCGGCGGCGAGTTGGGCCGAAGGGGATTTCAACAGTGACGGTGTCACAAGCGTCTTCGACCTCGTTGCCGTGAACGTCGGCGGGGCCTACGGCCAGGGAGCCGTGCAAGCTGGAGCCGGATCACCGACGGCAGTTCCGGAACCCGGGCTTGGCAGCCTGCTCGCGGTCGCTAGCCTGGCCGTCTACAGTGGTCGCTGGCTCGTTCGGCATCGCCGCACCGGCCAGCATTGCTAGCGATCAGGAATTCGCTGAGGTGGCCAGCTGACGTCGACCGGCCAGCCAGGCGAAGCCAGTGATCACCAAGGCCGCGATGCAGCGGGGCTCCGGCACGGCCGTCCCTGCAACTGTCGCTGCGGCCTGCGGCAGGTAATTGCCCTGGCCAAACGCTCCGGCCGCCCCGATCGCGACCAGGTCGAACAAGTTGGCCACGCCGTCGTAGTTCATGTCGCCGGCCGCCCAGTCCGCCGTCGTGGCCGTGCCGAAGACGGCCGAGCCTCGCAGGGCCGCCAGATCAAAGATGTCGACCGAGCCATTGAGATCGAGGTCACCCGCGGCTGCAAAGGCCACCACAGCCGAGCCGTCGGCCGCCACCGTGTAGCCGATTGTGCGACCACCACCGACGAGTTCTCCGGCCGACGAGCCGATGCCGGCCCCGCCGAGCCAGTCGCCCGAGCCCCGCGCTGTCAGGATGGCAGCCCGCAGCCCGGCCGCCGTCGCGCCGGAGCCGATCTCGATCCGGCCGACTCCCAGGTCGACGAATCCGCCTGCTTCGGGGGGAACGTCGAGGCTGCCGACGGCGAGTGTTGTCGCCGTGTCGGCATCGAGCGTAAGCCGCCCCATCACGCCCACGGCCACCGCAGGACGTCCAGCGACGCTTCCGTTCGCCACCGCGAGGGAGCCGATCCCATTGCCGGCGTCGATGACGATTGCATCGGCCGCCAGCGTGCCTCCGGCAAGGGTCACTGAGGGCACCCGGGGCGTGATGCCGGCGGCGATGGCGAGGGTGGCCCCCGCCTCAACGGTGACCGGGCTCCCCACGAGCGACTTGATCGCCGCGATCTCCAGCGTGCCGCCGGCCACGGTGGTCGGCCCGGTCAACGTGTTAGCCGCATCGAGCACAAGCGTGCCGCCGCCGGTTTTCTCGAGCGACCCGGTGCCGGCGATCGTGGCGTAGCCCGCCGCCGCCTGGCCGATTCCGCCGGCAGCGATGTCCACTGCAATCGCCCCCTGGGAAGCGGCCACGTCGGCATCGGCCCGCACCGTGAGCCGCATCTCGGCCTGAAGCGTGTCTGCCGCCTGGGTAAAGTCAAAATCGACCCGGTCAAACACCCCCGGTGGTCCGACCGGCTCGATCCCGAGGAAGGTGTTGAGCTGGTAGATCTCCCAGCCGGCGTTGAGGATGTTCATCCCCAGCACGCCGCTGAGCGCATCGTCGATATCGACGATGCCCACCGCGATATCGCGGAGCACGATGTCACCGCCGGTCGTCTTGAGGGCGAGGGCGTCGACCGACAGGACCGGGATGAACACCGATCCACCGACGCCGATCACTTCCTGGATGGTGATCGCCTCGTCTAAAAGGTCGCCGTTGCCGTTGACGTCGAGCCCGAGTTCGAAGGCGAATTGACTCGAGAGAATGCACTGCTGGGCCCCGGTGTCCACCAGAAAAGACGATTCCTTGCGGGTGTTGCCATATTGGATCTCCACCGGGGCGAACGGCAGCGCTGAATAGATCGGCAACGGATCGGTCGGGTTCACCTGACCGGTCATCGGAAACTCATACATCGTCAGCGGCACGGAGTATTGGTGAGCCGCTGGGGCGGGGAGCCCCGTGCCAAATTCCACCCCCATCCGCAGCACGTTCATGTCGGCCTGGGCGGCCAGGTCGAGCCCCACCGAGCGGCCCGTCATCAGCGGCATGCCGGCGATGCCCGCGTAGAATCCGAAATCAGAGTCCGAGGTCTGCATCCGCACGTCTGGGAGCGTGAGCGGCACACCATCGGCCCCGGCAAATGAAAAGTCGTAGGCCGCGGAGACGCCGGTGGACTGGGGGCCGGCCACGCCGAAGTCGACGTAGGTCGCCACCTCGTCAAAGCCGTCTTGCCGCAAAAAGTCGGAGGCGGTCGCCCCCATCAGGATGCCGCTGGCGCCGGTGTCGAGGAGGCACTCGTTGAAGAACCAGAGGTCGAAGGTCTTGTTGCCCTCGGACACCGCGACCTGGACAACCGGCTGCGAGAGGGTGAACTCATCGGCCAGCCCGAGATCGATGATCTCGGCCGCCTGCGCCGCCGGGGCCAGCAGGGCGCTTGCCAGGGCGGCACTCCGCCAGCAGATTTGTCGTCTGATGCCTTCTCTCAAGCGGCTGCAGTTCCGCGGCATGAAGACTCCTCTCGCAAGGCCCGGCCTCGTTGACACAGGTCCGCCCCAGATGCGGGCCCAATCTTCTTGCAAGCATCGTCGAGTCCTGCCGGGAGGGCAAGCCGACGGTGGCCCGCGATTGTGAATCACGACGGAACCGCCAGCCCGAATCCAGCCAGGCCGGCCAGCCTGGATAAAATGAGGAGATGTCTCAGCCACGCCTTTCGGATCCGCCGCGGATCGCCATCCTGATCGAGGGGTCCAACGCCTATGGCCGCGGGCTTCTGACGGGCATCCGTCGGTTTCTCCACGAGCACGGCCCCTGGGTGGTGTTCGTGCCGGAGCACGGCCGCGGCACGCCCCCGCTCGACGCCATCCGTCGCTGGGAGGGGGAGGGCATGATCGCCCGGATCGAAACGCCGGAGATCGCGGCGGCAGTCGACGACGTCCGCCGCCGGCAGCAGTTGGCCCTCGTCGACGTCAGTGCCGCCGGACTGGCGCCCGATGCCCCCTGCGTCGAGACCGACGATGCCGCCATCGCGGCGTTGGCGGTGAAGCACTTCCGGCAGCGGAAGTTCACCCACTTCGCCTACATCGGCGATTCCCGGTTTCGCTGGAGCCAGAACCGGGGTGACGCCTTCGTCCATGAACTGGCCGGCATGGCCACGGTGCACCGCTTCGACGCCGATCAGGCTGTGCCTGAGGGCAAAACAGAAGACGGTGCCCTAGCCGATTGGCTCCGAGCGCTGCCTAAGCCCGTCGCAGTGTTCGCCGGGTATGACGCCCGTGGCCGCCAGGTCATCGACACCTGCCGCGACGTGGGGCTGTCGGTGCCCGACGATGTGGCCGTGCTGGGCGTGGACGACGACCCGCTGCTCTGCAGTCTCGCAAGTACGCCGTTGTCGAGCATCGTTCCCGACGCCGAAGGGGCTGGATGGCGGGCGGCAGAGCTGATCGACCGCCTGCTGCACGGGGCCAAGCTGCCGCGAACCCTCTGGCTCCTGCCACCGCTGGGGATCACGCAGCGGCAGAGCACGGCCACCATCGCCTGTGACGACCCGATCATTGCCGCAGCCTTGAAGTACATCCGCGAGGAGGCCTGCCGCGGGATCAAGGTGTCGGATGTGGCCAAGGCGGTAGGCACCACCCGCCACGTACTCGCCGGTCGGTTTCTGAAGCAGACCGGCCACTCGCCCCACGAAGAGATCGTCCGCGTGCAATTCCGCCAGGTTGAAACGCTTCTGGTGGACACTGATCTCTCCCTGACGGAAATCGCAGCTCGCACCGGCTTCCGGCATGCCGAATACATGACGGTCGCCTTCAACCGTCGCTACGGCACGCCACCGAGTCGGTGGCGGAAGGCCCAACGCCGCAGTTCCTGAGACGGGGCTCCAGGGGCGATCAATGGTCGGGGCAGCCGCGTTCGTCGCTGAAACAGCTCCCACCAAAAGCGAGCGGCCTGCCCTTGGCGATCCAAGGGCAGGCCGTCCCGTTTCCGCGTGATCCCCGCTGACCCCCTCAGCGGGGGTCGCGAGATCAAGCCTTCTTGGCGAGCTTCCGCTTCCGCCAGGCCGAGGCACCGAGGGTGGCGAT
>JBJOHE010000342.1:0-3467 GCA_046047895.1 Planctomycetota bacterium
AGGGCATCCTCACCCGCACGCTCCTAGGATCGATCGCGCTGGTCGACATGGTGGCCGTGGGCCTGTTCGTGTTTCTCGCCGAGGCGATCGCAGCCGTGGGCGGCGATGGCACCGCCTGGCTCGAAGCCTCGCCGGCCGCCCTCCAGACGGTCGCCCGGGAATTCGCCCTCAGCTTCGGCGTGGCGGCGGCCAGCACGGCGATGGCCCTGCCGCTGATCCGGCTGGTCGTCAGCCCCGCCTTCCTCGGGCCGATGATGGTGGCCGTGATCCTCGGCACCTGGGGCGGCGCCACAGGCCTCGCCGCCTCCGGCATTCTCGCCTGCACCTTCGCCGGGATTCTCGTCTCCAACATCCGCCACGACGCGGTCAGCTCCGCCGAAGCCTATCTGCATGCGATCGGCGGCGTCTTGTTCGCCGCCTTTTATACGCTCGCCGGCATGAACCTCGACCTCGGCCTCGCCTGGAAGGCGGGAGGGCTCGTGGTGGTGTTCGTGATCGCCCGCTTCGTCGGCAAGTATGCGGCGGCCTCGACGGCAATGACGCTGGCCGGCGCACCGCGACGGCTGCGGCGAAACCTCGGCTTTGCGCTTATTCCCCACGGCGGCGTGGCTGTCGGCCTCCTGCTCATGACCCAGACCGACCCGCGGCTCGCCGGGATCGCCGAGACGATCATGGCTGTGGGCCTGGCGGCTCTCACGGTGAACCAGCTGATCGGGCCCAGCGGCCTCCGGCTGGCCCTCGCCCGGGCCGGCGAGGTGGGGAAGGCGGCCCCGCGGCTGCTCGACTTCCTCGACGAGCATCACATCACCGTCGGGCTCACCGGCAGCACGAAGGAAGAGATCGTGGCCACGCTCGCCGCCCAGCTCTACGCGAGCCCCGACCGCCCGCCGGTGCCTCAGGCCGAGTTTCTCGCCAAGGTCTTCGAGCGGGAGGCCCAGGCGAGCACGGTGCTCGGCGAAGGCCTGATGATTCCCCATGCCATTCTCGATGAGGGCACGCAGATCACCGGCATCCTCGGCATCAGCTCCCGCGGCATCGATCTCGACGCCCCCGACGGCCGGCTCGTGCACGCCGTGCTTCTCCTCGCCACCCCCGCCGCCGACCGCAAGCGGCATATCGAGGTGCTCGCCGCCTTCGCCCGGGCGATCACCCGCGATGTCAATCTCCGCGAGCAGCTCTACCACGCCCGCAGCGCGGCCCATGCCTACGACATCCTCCACGCCGAAGACGCCGAAGACATCAACTACTTTCTCGAAGATGCCCTGGCGCGGGCAGAATGAGGGAATGGGCCGCTGACCGCCCGCCTCACCCTTGTTGCCTGCCATGCTTCCGCCCCTCCGCACCTACCGCCGCGACTGGCTCGCCACCGACATCACGGCGGGGATCGTGCTGGCGGCGTTCCTGGTGCCGGCCGGGATGGGCTATGCCGCGGCCACGGGGCTGCCGGTGCAGGCAGGGCTCTACGCCAGCATCGCCGCCCTCGTGGTGTATGGGCTCGTCGGCCCAAGCCAGATCCTCGTGATAGGCCCTGATTCGGCGCTCGTGCCGCTCGCGGCGGCAGCGCTCGCGGCGGCCCCGGCCGGAGCGGGCCCGGGTCGAGCCGCGATCCTCACTGTGTTGGCAGGCCTCGCCTGCATCCTCGGCGGGATCGTGCGGCTCGGCTTTCTCACCGACCTGATCTCGAAGCCTGTCCGCATCGGCTACCTGAACGGCATCGCGATCACGGTGATCGCCGCGCAGGTGCCCGCCCTCACGGGCATGCCGGAGGCTGCAGCCACGACGGGCCGGTCATTCCTCGAGGCCGTGGGCTTCACGGGCGGCCGCCTCCTCGCCGGCGACGTCCAGCCCGTAGCGGTCGCCATCGGCCTCGGCTGCCTCGCCGTGATTCTTCTCCTGCGCCGAATTGTCCCCCGGGCTCCGGGCGTGTTGATCGGCCTCGCAGGAGCGGCGGTGGCCGTAGCGATCCTCCGGGCCCGTGGGCTGCCACTACCACAACTCGAGCCCGCCGTTCCCCCCGGCCTCCCGGCATTCGCTCTGCCGCCGATCGATTGGCCGCTGCTCACCGAACTCGCCCCGATCGCCGGTGCGATCGCGCTGGTCGCCGCTGCCGACACAAGCGTGCTCTCACGGGCCTTCCCTGGCCCTGACGGCCAGCCCTCGCCCCCGAATCGCGAACTCGTGGCCCTCGGCCTCGCCAATCTTGCCGCCGGACTCTTTCAGGGCATGCCGGTGAGTTCGAGCTCTACCCGCACCCCGATCGTCGCGGCCGCGGGAGCCCGCTCACAGGTGGCCGGTCTCGTGGCCGCCGGCGTGGTCGCGGGCCTGATCGCGCTCGCCCCCGGCCTCTCGGCCCTGATCCCGAAGCCCGCCCTCGCAGCGGTCGTGATCGCAGCCTGCGGGGCGATCCTCGACCTCGGCGGGTTTTGGCAACTCGCGCGAGTCCGCCGCGGCGAGTTCGTCGTCTCGGCCGTCTGCCTGGCGGGTGTCGTGCTGCTCGGGGTCTTGCCCGGCATCGTGGCCGCTGTAGCCCTGTCGCTCACTGACTTCATCTGGCGGTCGTGGCGGCCCTACGACGCCGTGCTCGGCCGCGTGCAGGGCGTGAAGGGCTACCACGACATCTCCCGCCACCCCGACGCCGCCCTGATTCCGGGGCTTGTCATCTTCCGCTGGGACGCCCCCTTGTTCTTCGCCAACGCCGGCATGTTTCGCAGCCGGCTGCTTGCCGCGATCGCCGAGAGCCCCACGCCTGCCGTCGAGGTGATCATCGCCGCCGAGCCGATCACCGACATCGACACCACTGCCGCCGACATGCTCTGCCAACTGGCCGACGAACTCCGCGGCCGCGGCATCTCGCTTGCGTTTGCCGAACTCAAAGGCCCGGCCAAGGATGAACTCAAACGCTACGGCCTCTTTGAACGCTTCGGCCCGGCCGCTTTCTATCCCACGCTCGGTCGGGCCGTGAGCCACTACATCGATGACCACCAGGTCGCCTGGCAGGACTGGAGCGAGTGACGGGGGCAGATCAGGGGCGGACAAACAGACGGTCGCTCAAGGCGTCTCGAAGTCGTCTTTGGGAATACCCGCCTGACGGATGATCGATCGAAGCGTACCTCGCTTCAATTCAGTATGGTCCGGCACAGGCACCGTGACGGTGCCCTCCGCAGCGGCCCGCTGCATGACAACATGGCTACCGCGTCGCCTGACCTCGGCGAAGCCATGCGCGATGAGAATCCGGCAAACGTCTGCTCCTGAGAGCACCCGGAGCCTACCCACAGGAAACCTCGAGCTGGGTCACGTACACCTCGCTGGCAAGCCGGCGAGTAACTTCCTCGGGGGCCGCACACTCAAAAAAAAGTTCGAGCGCCTCCCGCAGATTCGCCCGCGCCTCTTGAACGGTGGCGCCCTGACTGCAGACGTCGAGTTCCGGGCAGAGGGCCACGTAGCCCCCATCCTCACTCTGGATGATC
>JBJOHE010000343.1:0-3487 GCA_046047895.1 Planctomycetota bacterium
TATTTCGGATGCTCGGAATCGAGCACCTGCAGTTCACACATGCCGTGGTAGGCCGGATCCCCTGTGCCGGGATAGCGAATCGCCAGGCCGTTGTTGCCCCCCGGGGGCAGGCGAAACTCGAGCCGGGCCCGGAAGTTGGCGTATTCCTCCGCTGTGTGAAGATTGCCACCCGTGCCCGGCCGGCAGCGGATCGCACCATCGACGACCTCGTAGTTGTCGGTCGCTCCGGCCCAGCCCTGGAGATCGGCGCCGTTGAAGAGCTCCTTGAAGCCCTCGCCCGAGTGGTCTCGCAGCCAGGCGTTGGCCTCTTCGGCGGCGATCTCCCGCACCGCCACGTTCCGCCAGCAGATTTCGCCACCATGGGTTTGGAGCTGGATCGGGCCTCGCCGCAGCAGCGGCAGGCTCCGGTTCCAGTAGTTCTCCATGATCGCGTGGTCGACCACGAGCGTGTCGTTGAGCCAGACCGACGTGCGGGCCCCGACCTGCACGATCCGAAACCGGTTCCATTCACCGAAAGGCTTGTCGGCCAGGGCGAGTGGATCCTTACCCGGAGCACCGGGGCTGTTGTTCCACAGGCCGCCCGATCCCTTGTCGGCGCCGAGCTTGAACTTGTCGGTTTCGGTCCAATCCCAGATCTGCACCTGGGGCGTGGCCCGCAGATAGATGCCGCTGTCGGCTCGCGGCACCGTCTTGTAATCGACCAGCAATTCGATGTCACCGAAATCAGCGACCGTGGTCAGGTAGGGCCCCTGGCCGTCATTCACGAGCACGCCATCGACTGCCTTCCAGTGGGCCTCGAGTTCCGGCTGCTTGGCCGCAAAGAAGGCCGCCTGGTCGGCCTCGCTCTTGGCCGCGAGTTCATAGGGATTGTCGGTGCCCATCCCCCGCCAGCCCGCGAGATCCTTGCCGTTGAACAGCGACTGGAAGCCTTCCGGCGGCGCTTCGGCAGCCGCCGCGACCGGGAACGAGAGGAGGGCAGCGGCCGTGAGCCGAGCGAGGAATGGATGCGACACGTGCAAGACTCCAGAGGCCCGAAGGGGGCGAACGCGGCGGTGAAAACCCGCCCTTGAGGGAAATTTCCGAAGCAGTGTAGCCATTCGGCGGGCCCGCCTGAAGAATCCTGCTGCTGCGGCTCGATCGCCAAACCGTCTACCCGCTCGACAGGAACGCTCACTCCATGGCCTGGATCCAGCATGCTCTGCGACTTGCTCCCCGGAGACGGGGATTTCATCTGATCACGGCCGAGATCGAGGCCGCCCTTCCGGAACTGCCGCGGGTGCAGGTCGGCCTGCTGCATGTCTTTCTTCTGCACACCTCGGCCAGCCTCTGTCTCAATGAAAACGCCGATCCCGACGTGCCGCGTGATCTGGAACTCGCCTTCAATGAGATCGCCCGGGAAGACTTCGCGTATGTCCACACGGCGGAAGGGCCCGACGACATGCCGGCCCACGTGAAGACGGCGCTGATCGGGGCCTCCCTGACGCTGCCAATTACCGCTGGCCGGCTTTGTCTCGGTACCTGGCAGGGCATCTACCTCTGCGAGCATCGCGACCGGGGCGGCCCGCGGAAGCTCATGCTGACCCTTCAGGGCGACCTCGGCTAGCCACGCCCCGCTTGCGCGGATCACCGGCTCGGGGTCGGCACACGTCAGGGTGCCGGAGCATTCCCGATGCGGGCTCCCGCCTCGATCGGCAGCTGCACGCGGGCCGGCTCGAGTCCTTGCGCTGTGAAGGCCACCTCGATCTCGCCCGAATCTGCGACCGCCTGCACGTAGGCGATCAACCTGCCATGGCGGCAGGCGATCGACGGCCCGTGAAGGTCTTCCGAGGCGTCTGGCGTGGCGTTTTCGAGGCCGAGCAAACGGCCCGGCCCGCTGATGGAGCAGGTGATCTGGTTGGTCGCGCTCCAGACCGGGTGGCCGCCGGCGTCGACGATCGAGACGGGCAGGACGGTGACAGCGAATCGCCCCCGCAGCGTGCGGCTACGGCTCTCCGCGACGATCGCCGCCGGATCGCCGGCCGTCATGATGCTGTCGGAGGCGACGCGGTCACCGCCGCGAAAGGCCACCACCTGCAATTCGCCTGGGCGATAGGAAACGTCCCAACTGATGGTCGCGGTCTCGGGGTCGCGCGGCCGTCTGCTGCCGTAGGGTTTTCCATCCAGAAACAACTCCGCTTCATCGGCGTTGGTGAAGCAAACCACCCGCACCGGCTGGTCCGGCCAGTAATTCCAGGAGCGGCCGAGATCGCGGGGCCCGCGGTCGGCGCGGCGGCCCCGCGATCGCTGGGTGGCGAGCGACGCCATCGGCTCGTCTGACCAAAGCGACCGGCGGAACTGCCCGAGCGGTTTGATCGTGTTGGCCAGGTCGACCATGCCGGTGGTGAAGCCCCGCGACGGCCAGGGGCCCGATTCACCCAGGTAATCAAAGCCCGTCCAGATGAACTGGCCGAAGATGAAGTCGTTGTCTGCCACGGCCTTCCAGGCTGCGAGGTCGTGACGGGTTTCGCTGCCGTAGAGCACCCGGTCGGGATAGGTCTCGTGGTCTTCGGCATAGCGACCCTCGGTGTAGTTGTAGCCCACCACATCGAGCGCGGCGGGATACTCGGTTTCGTTCGACATCACGGCGCCCGCCAGGGCTGCCGTCACAGGCCGCGAGCGATCCTCACGGCGGACGACAGCGGCCAGTCGGGTCGCGATCTCGCCCAGCCGTTCGGCTGGCGGCTGAGAGGGCTGATAGCCGGCCACATGCTGCTGGCCGATGCCCTCGCGATCGAGGATCGGATGGCTGTAGGGATCGTTCGGATAATCGACCTCGTTGCCGATGCTCCAGAGGATCACGCAGGGATGGTTGCGGTCGCGGCGGACCATGTCGGCCAGATCCCGTTCACCCCACTCGGCGAAGAAGTCGGCCGAGCCCTGAAAGCCGGGGTCGCCCTTGTTCCAGCCGGTGATCCACTTCTTCTTCGGATGCTCCCACTCGTCGAAGGCTTCGTCCATGACGAGGAAGCCGAGTTCGTCGCAGAGGTCGTAGAGGGCGGGAGCCTGCGGGTTGTGGCTCAGGCGGATTGCGTTGCAGCCGAGCTGCCGGAGCGTGAGCAGCCGCTCTCGCCACACCTCCGGCGGCACGGCGGCGCCCAACACCCCGGCATCGTGGTGCAGGCAGACGCCCTTGACCTTCAGGGGCTCGCCGTTCAGGGCGAAGCCCGTGTCGGGATCGAAGGCGAGCGTGCGGATGCCGACCCTGGTCGTCGTGTGATCTCTGGCTTGGCCATCCACGATCAGCGAGGTTTCGAGGTGGTAGAGGCTGGGCGTCTGGACGCTCCAACGCATGGGGGTGGCGACATGCAGGTCGCCGTGCACTGCGGCAGAACCACCGGCCGGGATCGTCAGCTCGTCCGTGGTCGTGGCTACTGTCGAGCCGTCGGGGGATCGGAGGGTGTGATGGATCTCAGCCTTGGCATCATCACCACTCTCGTTGTCGACGGTC
>JBJOHE010000344.1:0-3018 GCA_046047895.1 Planctomycetota bacterium
CCTTGCGAGAGCCAGGTATATTGGGCGAGTTAGGGCGGCGTAGCTCAGTTGGTTAGAGCACCGGCTTCATAAGCCGGGTGTCGCCGGTTCAAGTCCGGCCGCCGCTATTCGCAGTTGTGCACGAGACGGAACAATCCCTTCGGGGACCGTCCCGGTGGGCCGACTTTCCCGTCCGTCGCCATGGGCGGGCGGGTCGGCAGCATCCACCGGAACATCGTCGCGGCGACGCGCCGCGACTTCTGAAACTTGCTGGGCATGGCCGTGGCCGTCACGGCAGCACGCCCCTGAGTCGATCGTGGGGGCGGCAGCCCCCGGGTGGCCGGCGGCAGCGGCCTCGAGTTCCGCCGCCAACCGGTGGTGGAGGCTCGGGTCAAGCGCGGCAGCCGGGAGCACGCGGGGCTCCCCGTACAGCGGCACAGGCAACGGATAGTCACCCAGGGCGAGGATGCCCCGCACGACCTTCCTCACGGGCCTCGTGCCCTTTTTACCCTCCTCGAAGTACAGACCGATACGCAGGCCGATCCGCTCCAGCATGGCGTGGATCGCCTCGGTCGCCGCCGGCACGTCCGCGAGCCGCTCGATCTCGTCGAAGAGCACGAGCGCATCCTCGACCTCGGAGTCGATATCCGCAACCTGCCGGTCCGCCGACGGAGGCAGCTTGGCGATCGCCGCCTCGGTAGCGATCAGTTCTCGCTCGTCCTCGGCGTACCGCTTCTCCATTGCCTTGATGAGCGAAGAATTCTTCACCTCCAGAATATTGCGGGTCGCCTGATCGAGCTTCTGGCGAATTTCTGCCGCCTTGGCTTCGAGGGCGGTACGGGCCAGTTCGTTTGGATCGTCCGGCCGATCAGTCTCCCCGCGTGCCAATTGCTCGATACGCCGCCGGATCGCCTCCCGCCCGCCAACCTTGGTGACCTGCTCCCGAAGGGTCGCCAGTGTGAACCGAGTGAGCTGCTCGCCGTCGACGCTGTTGCTGTTGCACTCGGTTCGCCGCGATTTCATATACCGGCCACACATGTATTCCGGCTTTCCGTCCCGCATCTTGCCGTAGAGTGGGTGGCCGCAACCGTCGGTCTGGTCGAATACGCGGGTTCCGAGCGCGTAGCGCTGAACGTGTTTGGGACGCCGCCGGCCCTCCTGCGTCGCTCCCCGTCGCCGCGAGCGCTCGACGAGCGTCAGCCACTCCTCGTGAGGAATGAGGGGCTCGAACCCGGCCTCGCGTTGGATTCGGTCCTCGACAACGTTGAGCTTCACCTTGGCTCGCCGTTTCTTACCGCGGCCCCTGTGCTTCCGCTCGGCGGATGCGAGTTGCCGAGGTCCGCTTCGGCTGGTGCGTCGCAGCCGTCCTTCCGACCTTCGGCCGTAATCCTGCAAGCCGGCAATCCGGGGATTGAGCAGGATGTTCTTCACCGTGTTGACCTGCCACAACCCCGAAACGGCATGGGGCACGCCATTCTCGGTCCGCGTGTTGCCCGCGTCGGGCGACGGCACGCCCAGTTTGTTGAGCCGCGTCGCGATCGCCCCGAACCCCAGCCCCTGCCGCCACCAGGCGATCATGGCCTTGAGGGCAATGAATCGCACCGGGTCGTCTCGGTCGGGCAACACCTTCACGTGATAGCCGGCGGACCGCGTGCCCACGCCCCGCTCAAGTTTCAGCGGCGGACCGCCATTCGGAGGGAACTCGTAACGAGCAAACCCGTAGAGAGGCTTGCCGCCCGTCCACCAGCCCTCTCGGGCCAGCCGCTGCTGGGCCGTGATCACTCGCTCGGCGTGCTGGACGAGAAAGTCCCCGGCTCCCTTGTATTCCACGGACGAAATCAGCACCCGACTGAAGAGCTCCCGCTCCATGTCCGCCGGCGTGATGATCTGATCGCTGAAAACCAACGTGATGCCGTTCTGCGCGAAGCGAGCCTCCGTCAGCGCCATCTCGAACGAGCCGATATCTTGCGGCCGACCCAATCGGTCGCGCCGCACGCAGAACAGCCAGCCGACCGTGTCGCTCGACTGCAGTTCCTCGCACATCTGCCGGAAGGCAGGACGTTCGAGATCGTCCCCCTTGAGGCCATCATCGAGGTAAAGATCCTTGTATCGCCGCAGCTGATGGGCCTGCATATGCTCGACATCGGCCAGCGTCGCCTGGATCGTCACGCCCACTTCGGCAGCACGGCCAAGGGCAATCTTGAGCTGATCCTGCAGCGACATCTCCTGCTTCGTTTCGCTGCGGCGCAGGTAGACCCTTGCCTCGCTTTTCTGATCTCCCACCATCACCTACTCCTTGTCCTGTCAGGTACTCGACCGACGAAGGCTCCAGACCAGCTGTGCCAACTCGTCGATCATCACGTCAGCGATACCACCTCGCACGAGTACGTCGGCCCCGAGATGCTCCGGCGCATGACGGGCGCAACGCTCGTTCCACCAGAGGAACATCGCCCCGACCGCTGGTGCCAGATCATCCGAGCGGATGTACTCTTCCCGCGACTCCTTCATCCGGCAGATGAGGCTCGCGATCATGTCGCTGGCGGCCGGCACACGGACCACCGCTGCCGCGACGGTGCCGGTACGCTCCCACGTATGGAGCTGCACGATGACGCGAAGCTCGGCGACATACGCGGGGTGAACATCCCGCATCATGCGAGCCACTCCGCGACCGACGAACCGATACCGCTCGAGCACCGGCTCCGAGGTGCGAAGCACGTGGGCTTCGAAGCGGCGCCGGGCGTCCAGAAGGTCACCGTCGTCTACAACCGCGCTCGGCACGTGAGCGAGACAGATCATGCGAGCCTCCGTTCTCCTTGCAGAATCGACCCCGCTGGCCAAGCCCGCGGCCGCATGACCTCCTGCCACGCGAGACGCCAGTATAACAGTCTGGTCACCGTAACAATAGTTTTACATCCCTCCTTTAATTCGGACGGTACGGTACACCGCGGCGGCACCGTGGGGTCGGCCACCTCTGGACAGCCGACCCCACGCACGCCCCGACAGCCCGAGCGGTCAGCCTTTTCCGCCGCCGGACTGCCC
>JBJOHE010000345.1:0-13055 GCA_046047895.1 Planctomycetota bacterium
GCGATGAAGGGCAGGAAGCTGAAACCCTGCACGATCGTGCTGAGGATCACCCAGCGACGGTTGCCTCCCACCCGGGCGATCGCCAGCGGCGCCGCCAGCTGCAGCGTGGCCCCGACGAGGATCGGCAGGCTCGCCATCAGGCCTGCCACGATCGGCCCCAGGCCGAGCGCCAGGGCGAAGGCGGGCAGATACGTCTCCCCGCAGCCCACCATCACGCTGTAGGCAACGGCGTCGGCGGTGCTGAAGACAAGGTCGCGGCGAAGGCTGCCGCGTGGCGGGAACCAGTGGATCGACACGGGGGCCGGGGGCGACTCCAAGGCCGCGGAGGGACCGTATGTCTATACTCCCGCAGCCCGATCGGCATAGCCGGCGACGGTCTCGCGGCCCGATCGAGCCCCTTTTTGGCGAGGAGCAGGAATGAAGGCCCTGGTTACCGGCGGCACCGGATTCGTGGGGCGGCAGTTGCTGGGGCTGCTCGATCGGCCCATCGTGCTTTCTCGCGACCCGGCCCGAGCCCAGCGGTCGCTCGCCGCGACGGCCGGCCGAGTGATCGGCTGGGATCCGCTTGCAGGTCCGCCGCCGGCCGAGGCCTTCGAGGGGGTCGATGTCGTCTTTCATCTGGCCGGGGAATCGGTGGCCGAGGGCCGCTGGACCGCCGCTCAGAAGGCCAGGATCCGTGACAGTCGGGTGATCGGCACGCGGCATCTCGTCGCTGGCCTCGCCCAGGTCGAGCCGCGGCCGCGCACGCTCGTCTCGGCGTCGGCAGTGGGATACTACGGTGACCGCGGCGAGGAGGAGCTCACCGAGGCCTCGCCGCCAGGCAACGACTTCCTGGCGGAGGTCTGCCAGGCCTGGGAGCGAGAAGCGGTCGCGGCCGAGCAGCATGGCCTGCGGGTGGTGCTCGCCCGGACGGGCATCGTGCTCGGCCAGGGAGGAGCGCTCGCGAAGATGCTCACGCCCTTCAGGCTGGGGGCGGGCGGTCCGCTGGGCAATGGCCGACAGTGGATGCCCTGGATCCACGTCGCCGACCTCGCGCGGATGTATGTGCACGCGGCGGAGAGCAGCTCGATCCGTGGCCCGATGAATGCGGTGGGCCCGCACCCGGTGCGAAACAGCGAGTTCACCAAGGCGCTTGGCCGGGCCTTGCATCGCCCCGCCTTCATGCCGGCTCCCTATCTCGGGTTGCGGCTCGTGTTCGGCGAGTTTGCGAAGGTGCTCTTCGCCTCGCAGCGGGTGCTGCCCCGGGTGGCGGTCGACAGCGGCTTTCGGTTTGACTATCCCCGGATCGAAGAGGCGCTGGCCGCGATCGTCGCCAAGGCCGCTTGACCCCCGCCGCCTTGACCCCTGCCGAGCGTGTCGCTCAACCGCCGGGCATCCGGGCTTCGTGCACGAGGCTGTCGAGGAAGTTTCTCGCCTGCCCGTAGTCGCCAGCCGCGTATTCGCTGATATGGGCCTTGAGCGCCTCGGTGAACTGGCCGACGGCGTCCTGGATCGCCACGAAGTCGTCGTACCGGATGCTGCCGCCCGAGGCGGCCCGGCGGGCGAAGAGCGAGTCGAGGCGGGAACGGTATTCCCGATAGATGTCGGCCGTGAGGATCAGCGGATACTCGATGTGGCCGGTCACCGGATCGAGCTGGGTGGCGCCAAGCCGGGAGGGAGCGGCCATCTTGGCCATCCGAACAGCCTGCTCCTGGGTGACCGGCGGGCCGGCCGCAGCCGCCCGCTCAGCCTTGTTGGTCTTCCGCATTTCAAAATAGGTTTCGGTCCACTGCGCCCGGTTTTGCATGTCGAGCGTCTTGGCCTCTTCCCAGTTCTTGGCCGCCTCAGAATTCTGAAGGTTGGCATAGCCCTGGGAGCGGACCACCGAGGCGAGGCCCATCTGTGCGCCCTGCTGCGCCGTCGAGGCCCAGTTGCCCCAGCCGAAGCCGCCGCCCCAGCCGCCCCGCCACTGGGCTCGCGCCGGCAGCTGCCAGCCGATCGCCAGTCCGCCGACGATCAGCGAGATCCCCAGGCACAGGCCGGCAGACCGGCCACGGGCGGTCGCGCGGGAGAGGAAGGGCGACTGAAGAGAAGCCATGGATGCTCCTTCTCGGAGGGCTGTCGAAAACGGGTGGGGCCCGTGAAAAATGATCGCTGCTCGGTGGCGCCAGGCCGAAACTGGCCGTGTCGCTTCCGGGCTCGCGAGTATACTCACGCCCCTTGAAGACGGCGACAGCGATCCGGGCCCGTGGGAGCCTCCAGGGACCTGTCGCCGGCTGCCCCGGCCGCCCTTGAACCATCCATCTTCAATCGGAGTCCTTTCACCGATGTCGTCTGCCACCGTTCTCGGCCGCCTTCTGGCCTGCATGCTGCTGTCGGTTTCGTTGCTCGGGTGTGCCGAGCCGCCGGCGGCTCCCGCCAAGCCAGCCGCCGTTGCCGTCGTGGAAGAGATCGTGGAGCCGGCCGCTCCCGAGCCGGCGGCTGCCGTTGAACCGGGAACGCTCGAAGAGGCTGTGGTGATCGACGAGCCGGCGCCGCCGGCGGCCGACGCCGGCGCGAGCCGAACGGCAGAACTCATCGCGGTGCTCGGCTCGACATCGGCCGATGGCCGCAGTCGGGCGGCGGCCATCGACGAGCTCGCATCTCTCCGGGCTGATGAGGCCCTCGAGTCACTGGTGGCCGCGCTCGCCGACTCCGAGCCGATGGTGCGGTGGCATGCTGCCCGGGCAGTCGGCCTGCTGGGAAGTTCGGCCGTGTCGGGGCTGCCGGGGCTCGTGGAGCTGCTGACCGATCCCGATCCGGTGGTGATCACTCAGGCGGCCGCTGCGATCGGTCACATCCGCGGCGATGACGACCGCGATCCAATACCCCCGGCCGACGCATCGAGCTACGCGGCTACGGTTGAGCCGCTCGTGGCCACGCTCGTCCATCCCGATCCCCGGGCCAGAAGGGCGGCCGTGCGGGCGCTGCGGCGGGTGAGCACGTCGCGACCGGAGCTTGCCGCGATGGTCCGCAAGCAGCTGGCCGACGCCGATCCGATCGCGGTCATGCCGGCCCTCCACACGCTGGCCGACATGGGGGCCGACGCCGTGCCGTTCCTCGTCGAGGCGCTCCAGGATCCCGCCAGCCGATATTGGGCGGAAGTGGTGCTCGCCGAGATCGGCCCCGCCGCGGCCGCCGCCGTGGAGCCGCTCGCGAGACTGGCCACGGAGGGAGAGATCGCCGAGCGGGTGCAGTCGATCCTGGCTCTTGCCGAGATCGGGCCTCCGGCCGCGGCCGCGGCCGAGCCGATCATCGAGGCCCTCGGCTCCGACGACGTCTCATTGCAATACGTCTCCGCGTTCGCGCTCGGCAAGATCGGTTCTGACAAGGCCGATGAGCCGCTGGCTGCCGCGGCTGCCTCCGACGATCCCTTCCTTGCGGCCCTTGCCAGTTGGGCGCGGGCGGCGCTCCATCCCGATGATGCCGAACTCGTCGCTACCGCCTCTGCCCGGCTGCGGGAGGGTCTTGCCAGCGACTCGCCGGCGGTCCGGAATGCCGCGGTTGAGGGGCTGTCGGATCTCGCGTCGCGGCTGACCGTGACCGAGCGGCAGTCGTTGGCTGAATCGTTCGTCGGGCTGCTCGACGATCCGGTGCCGACCGTCGGCCTGGCGGCGGGGGGCGGCCTGATTCGGCTCGGCGGCGACGCCGTCGCAGCCTTGAGGGCGGCCTTGGCCGACCAGCCGGCGCGAAACGACGCCCTCGAAATCCTGGCGGCGATCGGCCCGGCCGCTCTGCCCGCGCTTGATGACCTTGTGGCAGGTCTGGCCGACTCCGACCCGGTGTCGCGGTCTGACGCCGCCTTTGCCATCGCCGCCATCGGCCCCGAGGCCAAGGGAGCTGTTCCGGCACTGGAAAAGATCCTGGCCGACGAATCGGCCGAAGCACCCGTGCGGTATTCGGTGGCTTATGCCTTGGGCAAGATCGGTCCCGAGGCCACTGCGGCCGAGCCGCTGCTTCGGAAGCTCGTCGATTCCGACGACGATCTGCTGGCGACTGTCTCCGCCTGGGCGGCGCTGCAGATCAAGCCGGGCGACAAGGAACTCTTCGCGGTGGCCGTGCCCAAGCTGCGACGAGCGCTCCAGGATGAACAGGAACTGGTGCGGCTCGAGGCCACGATCGCTCTCGGCGAGATCGGTGATGCGGCGGCTTCGGCCCTGCCGATGCTGGAACTCCTCGCGGAAGACGATCCGTCGAGCCAGGTTCGCAATGCCGCCGAGGCAGCGCTCGGCCGGATCCGATCCGGCAAGTTCTGACGGACGCCGGCGGCCGCTTGGATTTGGCCGCGGCGGGCGACCGATGCAGCCCTGTGGGGGAGTCTGGGATCGGGCCAGGGGTTGGTCCGGCCAGGTGGGCTTCCATGGGGTGGACGAGGCATGGCGACGCTCAGTTGGGCAGGCTCGGTGTGGCTGGCGCGGCTCTCGCGACCGGCAGCGGATCGCGTGATCCATCGGCATGTGCTCGCCCGGGCTCCGCGGCGGATCCTGGAACTCGGCCTCGGCACGCTCCTGCGGACGGAGCGGATGCTCCAGGCCGCTGCCCGCGTCGGCGGTCCCGACGTGCGGTACGTCGGCCTCGACCGGTTCGAGGGCCGAGGTCCCGGCGACCCGCCAGGAGTGTCCCTCAAACAGGCCCACCAGCGGCTCCATCCGCTGGGACGGGTGCAACTCGTGCCCGGGAACGTCGACACCTCGTTGGCCCGGCTCTGCAACCAGCTTGGCCAGTTCGAGCTCGTGGTCGTGTCGAGCGACAACGATGAGCGGCACCTGGAGCGGGCCTGGTTTTTCTTGCAGCGGATGCTGGCTCCCGACGCGACCGTCTTTTTTGAGCCTGCGGCGGGCGCGGCCTGGACGCTGCTCGCCCGGCCGCGAATCGACGAACTCGCCGCCCAAACCGTGCTCCGGCGGGCCGGCTGACGCGGAGCCGCGGGGCCGCGTCGCCACGGGCGGTTTCTCTGCTATTATCGGGGTTTCCACCTCCGCCCCGTGATTTCCCCCGGTATCCATGCCAGCCCCCCGCACGCTGCTCGACAAAATCTGGGACGACCATGTCGTCTGCACGCCGCCCGGTGAACTGCCGCTGATCTACATCGATCGGCACCTCGTCCACGAGGTGACCAGCCCCCAGGCCTTCGAGGGGCTCCGGCTCGCCGGCCGCCGGGTTCGCCGGCCGGAGGCGACCTTCGCCACCCCCGACCACAACGTTCCCACGTCGGACCGACGGCTGCCGATCGCCGACCCGGTGTCGAAGCAGCAGATCGACACGCTCCGGGCCAACTGCCGCGAGTTCGGCGTGCGGCTGTTCGACCTCGGCGATGCCGACCAGGGCATCGTGCATGTGATCGGCCCGGAGTTGGGCATCACCCAGCCGGGCATGACGGTCGTCTGCGGCGACAGCCACACGGCCACCCACGGTGCCTTGGGCGCCCTCGCTTTCGGCATCGGCACCAGCGAGGTTGAGCATGTGCTCGCCACGCAGACCCTCCGGCAGGCCAAGCCGAAGTCGTTGGAGGTGCGGGTCAACGGCCGGCTGGCTCCGGGCGTGACCGCCAAGGATCTCGTGCTCCATATCATCGGCCGGCTCTCCACCGAGGGGGGCACGGGCTATGTGATCGAGTACACCGGCGAGGGCATCCGCTGCCTCGGCATGGCCGAGCGGATGACCGTCTGCAACATGTCGATCGAGGCCGGAGCCCGGGCGGGCATGATCGCCCCCGACGCGATCACCTTCGACTACATCCGCGGCCGCGACTTCGCCCCGCGGGACTTCGACCGGGCCGTGGCGGCCTGGGAAAAGCTGCCCAGCGATCCCGGCGCCAGCTACGACCGGGTGGAGATCTTCGCCGCCGAGGCCGTGGTGCCGCAGGTGACCTGGGGCACCAATCCGGCCCAGGTGGTGGGCGTCGACGCCCGGGTGCCCGATCCGGATGCGTTCACCGATCCCAACGAGCGGTCGAGCGCCGCTCGCGCCCTCGACTACATGGGCCTCGCCGGCGGCACGCCGATCGCGGAGATCGCGATCGACCGGGTGTTCATCGGCTCCTGCACCAACAGCCGGATCGAAGATCTCCGGGCTGCGGCCCGGGTGGTCCAGGGCCATCGCGTGGCCGCGACGGTCAGGGCGATGGTGGTGCCGGGCAGCGGCCGCGTGAAGCGGCAGGCCGAGGAAGAGGGGCTCGATCGCGTGTTTCGTGACGCCGGCTTCGACTGGCGGGAGGCCGGCTGCAGCATGTGCCTGGGCATGAACCCAGACACCCTCGCCCCCGGCGAACGCTGCGCCTCCACGAGCAACCGCAACTTCGAAGGCCGCCAGGGCAAGGGGGGCCGCACCCACCTCGTCTCGCCGGCGATGGCCGCCGCCGCGGCGGTCCGCGGCCACTTCGTCGACATCCGCGGCTGGGAGTATCGCTGAGCTATGGAACCGTTCACCACCCACGAAGGCGTCGTTGCGGCTCTCGATCGGGCCAACGTCGACACCGACCAGATCATCCCCAAGCAGTTTCTCAAGCGGATCGAGCGGACCGGCTTCGGCCAGTTCCTGTTCTGTGACTGGCGGTTTCTGCCCGACGGCTCGCCCGACCCGGCCTTCGAACTCAACCGGCCCGAGGCGGCCGGGGCCACCGTGTTGCTGGCCCGGCGAAACTTCGGCTGCGGCTCGAGCCGCGAGCACGCCCCCTGGGCCCTGGCCGACTACGGCTTTCGGGCCGTCATCGCCCCGACCTTCGCCGACATCTTCTTCAACAACTGCTTCCAAAACGGCATGGTGCCGGTGAAGCTCGCCGAGGCCGACGTCGACGAACTCTTCCGCCGGGCGGCTGCCGCCGCCGCCGCGGGCCAGCCCTATCGGCTGAAGGTCGACCTGCGGGAGTGCACCGTCAGCGACGACGCCGGATTCTCCCGGGGCTTCGCGGTCGATCCCTTCCGCCGGCAGTGCCTGCTCGAAGGGCTCGACGACATCGCCCTCTCGCTGCGGCATGCCGACGAGATCACCGCCTGGGAATCGGCCCACGGCCTGCCGCCGATCGGCGCCTGAGTCCGGAGCACCGTCGCCATGTCGCAGACCCGTCGGGAGAAGATCGAGGCCCTGCTCCGCGACGATCCGGGCGACGTCTTTCTCCGCTACAGCCTGGCGCTCGAGATGGAATCGGCCGGCGAGTGGGAGGGCTGCCTCGAAATCCTCGAGGCGCTCGGTCGCGGTGCCCCGCCCTATGTGCCGGCCCTGCAGATGGCAGGCCAGTTTCTCGCCGCCCGAGGCCGGGTCGAGGAGGCGCAGGCGGCGTTGCGGGAGGGCATCGAGGCGGCCCGGGCCCAGGGCAACGCCCATGCCGCGGCCGAGATGGCCGACCTGCTCATGAGCCTTGGGGGCGAGTGAGCTGCGATCAGGCGATCGCGGGGGCGGGTTCGGCAGCCTCCGATCCCTTCGTGATCGTGAAGCCCAGCTCTTCGATCATCTTGTAGTCGGCCTCGGGCAGCTGACCCTTCGTGGTCAGGTAGTCGCCCACGAAGATCGAATTGGCCGCGTAGAGGCCGAGCGGCTGGAGGCTGCCGAGATGGAGCTCGCGGCCGCCGGCGATCCGAATCTCGGCGGTGGGGTTCACCAGCCGCATCAACGCCAGGCCCCGCAGGCAGTCTCGCGGCGTGAGCCGGTTGACCTGCTCCAGGGGCGTGCCGTCGATCGAGTTGAGGAAGTTGAGCGGAATCGACTCCACCTCCAGCTCCCGCAGTTCGAAGGCCATGTCGACGAGATCGTCGGCCGACTCGCCCATGCCCATGATGCCGCCGCTGCAGAGCTCGAGGCCGGCGGAGCGACAGGCGGCCAGCGTGGCCACCCGGTCGGCGTAGGTGTGGGTCGAGCAGACCTCGCCGTAATACCGTTCGCTCGTGTTGAGGTTGTGGTTGACCTTGTCGACGCCGGCCTCGGCCAGCCGCTGGGCCTGCTCGGGCGTGAGCAGGCCGAGGCAGGCGCAGATGTTGAGGCCGTATTCCTGCTTGATCCGCGGGGTGATCTCGCAGACAAAATCGATCTCCCGCTGGGTTGGCCCGCGGGCCGAGATCACGATGCAGAAGGTCTTCGACTGCCGCTCCGCGGCAAGCCGGGCCGCGTCGAGGAGCTTTGGGGCCGAGAGCAGGTTGTAACGCGGGATCTCAGCCTCCGAGACCTTCGACTGGGAGCAGTAGCCGCAGTCTTCCGGGCAGAGCCCGCTCTTGGCGTTCATCAGAAAGAACAGCTGGACGGTGTTGCCAAAGGCCTGATGCCGCACCCGGTAGGTGGCCGCCAGCAGATCGAGCAGTTCCAGGTCGGGCGACGCCAGGATCGCGCGAGCCTCCTCGCGGGTGATCGAGCCACCGGCCAGCACACGGTCGGCGAGGGCATGCCAGCAGGACGGGGCAGGGGGGGCGACGACGGACATCGATGGAGTCTTCCGCGGGGGAAAGGGGATGCGTTTCCAGCGTGAATGTACGCGATTTGGCCGGTTTCCGACACCCGCGGCGGCGTGGGTACGCCAGGCGGCGTCCTGGCTCGGTTGCGGCTCGAAGCGGCGTCAACTGGAAGGTCGGGGCCACCCATGCCCCGTTGCCGGACGTTCACTTCGGGCATCGTGCCCTTCGCTCACTCGGATGCAGACGTCGCTTCGCAATCCTTGCTTCGCTCGTCCGCATACGCCGGCTCCGGGCCACGGGCGACCCCGCCCGGCGAACGTGGTTGATGTGCCAGATGTCGCGTCAACTGGAAGGTCGGGGCCACCCATGCCCCGTCGCCGGACGTTCGCTTCGGGCATCGTGCCCTTCGCTCACTCGGATGCAGACGTCGCTTCGCAATCCTTGCTTCGCTCGTCTGCATACGCCCGCTCCGGGGCATGGGCGACCCCGACCTGGGCAGCCCTTGTGCAGGGGGGCGACGCCTTGTCAGGCCCGTGGGGGCAGGCTTGTAGCCTGCCCGAATCCGGGTGCGATGTTTCTCGAGGCGATGCCTCACCCCCGGTCGTGAACGAACAAGGCTGCCTGCTTCACACCAGCCCCAGGGGGAAGGGGCTGAGGCATTCGACGCCTGTCGAGGTGACGAGGTAGTCGTTTTCGATCCGCAGGCCGGAGCGGAGTTCGGGAGCGTAGAGGGCCGGCTCGACGGCGATCACCTCGCCCTCTTGGAGCGTGTCGTCCCACGATGGGTTGAGGTGGGGGGCTTCGTGGACGGAGAGACCGATGCCGTGGCCGAGGTGGCTCGACCAGGAGCCGACGCTGGCGCCGCCGAGCCAGTCCTGCACCGCGGCGTAGATCTCGCGGCAGCGGACACCGGGCTTCGCCAGCTGCTCCACGATCGTGAGCGCCCCGCAGACCCGCTCGCAGGCGGCGAACTGGTCGTCGGTCGGCCGGCCGTCGACCGCGATCACCCGTGAGGTGTCGGCGAAGTAGCCACGGTAGGCTGGCCCGAGGTCCAGGATGTAGAGCTCGCCCACGTCGCAGGGGCGATCTCGGGGCGGGCCGCCGCGGACGCCGCAGGCGTAGTCGTTGCCGGTGCCCGTGAGCATCTCGCCGCAGGCCGAGACGGCGGCGGCCTGGAGCGCCGAGAAGACCTCGAGTTCGTTCACGCCCGGCGCGATCAGCCCGCGGGCGGTTTCATACATCCGGCCGCAGGCCGCGATCGCGATCCGCAGCACGACGAGCTCGTCGGGATCCTTGATCCGCCGGCGGGCGAGGAGGGCCGGCTCGATGTCCACGAGCCTGGCCTCGCCGAGCTGCCCGGTCACGTGGGGCGGGCAGGAGGAAAACTCGACGCCCACCCGCCGCGGCCGGCGGCTCTCGAGCCAGTCGCCAAACACCGCCGCGGCGGCTTCCCGTTGGTCGTTCCGCAGCGTCGACCGCCACTTGGCCTCATAGGTTCGCACCTCATCGGCCGCCGGCTCGTGGGCGGGCTTGTCGGGGCAGACCAGCAGGCAGTGGCCGTCGGACCGCACCGCCGCCAACGGGGCGAACCGATGATCCCAGCGGTGGCCGGTGAGATACTCGATGTGTTCGGGGCTCACCAGAACGGCGAGGTCGAGATTGAGCTCGGCCATCGTCGCGAGCAGGCGAACCTGCCGGCCGCGGCAGGCGGCCGGATCGAGCAACGGGAAAGCACCATTCATCAGCGGGGCAGGGCACTCCAGAAGGCAGGGCACTCCAGAAGACTCGGCGAAGTCTACCAGCCTGGGGGCTGCTAGATGATCGCTGCCGGTGATCCGAGGCACTTTGCCCAATGGCCCGGAGTCCCCGGGCTTGCGTCCGGGGCTTGTATTTGCCGGGACGAGCCGGCCTCAACAAAAGCCTCCGGTGCGAGTTCAGCGGTCAGTCGTCGACGCCGGCGTAGAACACCGCCCGCGAACTTACCGCGCGGCTGCCCCGCCGCCGCTGCCGGGGCGGGGCGATCATCCGGCTCTCGAGGTGATCGGCGATCACCGTCGCGTCGACGCCGCCAGCTACCGCATCGCAGCCTGGTTCGAACTGGCCGTCGAGGTCGAGCACCTCATCGATCGACCAGACCTGCGCCGCTCGTACGACGCACTCGGTGTCGGCCACCCGCATCGTGAGGCGGACAGGCAGGGCGGATCCGGCGGGACGGGCTGGCGTGGGCATGGGAGGCTCCTCTTCGAGGGTGAAGGCCGCAAGGGGCCGACGGCTCACTCTCCCTGCATACGCCGTGCCAAATCAAACGGTTCCCGATCCCTGCCCGCTCACTCGCCGCGAATGGTCCAGCTTGCCACGCTGCGTGTGAGGCTGGGCAGGCCGTCCCGGTTTTGGCGATCGGGGGAGAGTGCAACTTCTCCGTGAGGATTGAAAAAGTTGCAGGCAGCGGTCGGGATTGCCGGCTCAGTCGGCTGCGTCGGCCTTGCCCGGCCGTGCCCGGCCGGTCCCGGCCTTGGCGGCCCGCTCTGCGGCGGCAGCTCCGCGGATCTGATCGCGGATCCGGGCGGCTAGCTCGTAGTCTTCGGCCCGTACCGCCTCGGCCAGCTGCTCATCGAGTGTGCGGCCCACGTCGTATCGCTCCCGCACGCTCTCCCGCATCTCCTCGAGCCGCTTGACGAGTTCATCGTCGGCATATTGCTCCGAGGCGTCGTAGCGGGCGAACAGGTCGCGAAACCGGGCGAGCCCGGTGTTGATCTCGCTGATCGCCGTTTCCGGGCCGTTTTCCTGAAGTGCGGCGAGCGCCCCCGCCTGCACCCGGTGGAAGAGCACGAAGGGGCGGTACTGCTCGTGAGAGAGCGTCCATTCCTCGTCAGGCGAGTGGCGGTGGACGAAGTCCATGAAGGCCAGACTGTGGTCGGCATCCTGGGCGGCCCGCCGGTATTCGCGGAGCGACAGCCAGCAGAGCCGCCGCTGGTAATACTGCACAAACTCCCGGTCGGCCTCAGAGCACTGCTCTTGGGTGAGCCGGAAGGCGTCGCCGGCGCGAATCGCCTCGCCGACGAGGTAGTCGTAATAGGTTTCGGCGCCGTTGGGCTTGAAGCCGTCTGGGCGAAGGTCGGTCTCCATCTGGATCACGCCCATGTCGATCCGCATCTGGAGCACCTCGCGGCCGTTACGGGCCTTGATCAGCCGGGCGTTGACCTCGCCCGGCCGGAAGGACCAGTTTTTCAGCAGGGTGTCGATGTCGCGTGGGCTGGGCATGGCACATCCTTACGCCGGGTGGCGGCGGGCATCGGAGCCCGTGCCCCGGATTATACCAGCGAGGGGGCGGCGGGTGTCGCTCATTCGGCCGGCGGACGCCTGAGTCGCTTGGTGGCCCCGCGGCGTTTCTTGGCATCGAGCCTGGCCGCCTTGACCGACCGCGGCACGCGGGTGGGCCGACGGGCTTTCGGTGGAACTGCCGCCCGCTCGATGATCGCGGACAGTTTGGCGAGGCAGTCGGCCACGTTTCGCGGCTGTTCGCGATGGCGTTGGCTCGAGATCACGAGATCGCCGTCGAGCGTGAGCCGCGATCGTTCGCGGCCGAGCAGCCGCTGCCGCACATCCTCCGGCAGGCCGGGGCAGCGGCTGGCCTGAAACCGGAGCACTGCCTTGCTCGATGTGCGATTGACATGCTGCCCGCCGGGCCCTGCCGAACAGGCGAACTGCCATTCGATGCTCTCGGCCGGGATGACGAGCCGCCGGCCGGCGGCCTCGATCAAGAGCCGACGCGGGCGTGCCATGCCATGATCTCCACCTGTCTGCGTTGCCCACTGCAGAGTATGCGCGATGCCCGGCAAACCGACAGGCTCGCGCCGTGGCAGGCTCTACGGGGGCTGAAGAGAAAAAACGGCGGGATTGTCAAGGGTGAATCTCGCCGGAGTGCTGGCAGCTTTCGTGGCGCTGTCCAGCCGCCGCTGCGTTGGGGTTTCACGCGGGACAGGCCGCTTCTCTGGACAGTCTTTGCGGCAGCGTTCCATACTCTGCCCCCACGTGGCAGGCGGGCAACCGCCGTTGCCCCGCCGGTTTCCCGGGAGCGTTTTCCAGCATGTTTCAGATCGCCATCAGCCAGACGACGACCGCTCGCTGGGATCTCCCGCTCGAGGTGGAGCGGCTCGTCGCCCACGGCTTCAGCGGGATATCGCTCTGGCGGCCGAAGGTGAGCGATCTGGGGGTGGCGACGACGGCGGCGGTGCTCTCCCGGGCGGGGGTCAATGCCGTGAGTGTGCTCTGGGCCGGCGGCTTCACCGGCGGCGACGGCCGATCGTTCGCCGAGAGCGTGGCCGATGCGGTCGAAGCGATCGAGACGGCCGCAGCCCTCGGAGCGGCCACGGTCGTCGTTCACAGTGGCTGCCGCGGTGGCCACACCCGTTCCCATGCCGCCCGGCTCCTTGCCCAGGCCCTCGAACTCCTCGCCCCGCGGGCTGCGGCGGTCGGCGTCGCCCTGGCGATTCGGCCGATGCATCCGGCGGCGGCAGCCGACTGCAACTTTGTGACCCGGCTCGAGGAGGCCGTCGAATTGGTCGAGCGGTTTGACGATCCGGCGATCCGGCTCGCCTTCGATCTCTGGCAGTGGGCCGATGCTGCCGAAACCCTGCCGCTCCTGCCCCGGTTGGC
>JBJOHE010000346.1:0-5309 GCA_046047895.1 Planctomycetota bacterium
AAGGCCTACTTCGACGCCCATCGCCGGGCCCGGCAGCGGGATGCGAGCCTCTACCTCGACTACGGCCACTCCCGGCCGGGCGTGTTCAGCCGCGGACCGATCTCGCAGGAATTCGAGGCCCTGGGGGGCGGATCACGGGCGGTGCAGCTGCCCCCGATGGATCCCGCGACCCGGCAGGATGAACTTCAAGACCAGGAGTCGGTGCCGGCGGGCAGCCCGCCGGAACTCCTCCCCGCTCCGGCCCTCTCGGCCGCCGGTCGCTGAGCCGCGGCAGCCGCGATCCCGCCCGCGGCCGACAGTTTCTCAGTCCCGTCGCTCACGGTCTCAGTCCCGTCGCTCGCGGGCCAACACCCTCTGCTCATCGCCCGCTCACCAGTCGCTCACATGCCTGCCGAGGCTCACGTCACCCTCATGTGAGCGTGCCCGTCCCGCGTGCGAGTGAACGCCGGGTTCCACGCAGCCGGCTGCTCACAGAGTGAGTTCTCCGTGACGCTGCTCGACAGCGGTGATCCGCCGGCTACTCTCCCGCTGCCTTGACCGATCGCTCGGTCTTGCAGCCCTCTCGAGAGACTCGCCGCATGCGTCGTTCGTTCCCCCGACCCCGATCTTCGACTGCCTCTCACGGTTTTACGCTCGTGGAGTTGCTTGTGGTGATCGCGATCATCGCCACGCTCATCGGCCTGCTCTTGCCCGCCGTGCAGAGCGCCCGCGAGAGCGCCCGGCGAATGAGCTGCTCCAACAACATCCGGCAGCATGCCTTGGCCGCCCACAATTTCCTGAGCGCCAAGAAGTTCTTCCCGCCGGGCGGCCCCACCTGCATGCCCAATGAAGGCAAGGCCCCCTGGATCGTGGCCGGCACGCAGGGGGGCGGCACCTGCTATGGGCCCAACTGGGCCGTGCAGCTCTTTTCGTATCTCGAAGAGGGCGGCCTCGCCGAACTCGCAAACCGCGCCCTCGAGAACGGCGAAGCAGAGCGGGCGAATCCTCCCGACACCTGGGACATGCAGCGGCCCGAGTGGCGAGCGTTTCATCAGGGCGTTTCCAAGGCCTTTCTCTGCGCCAGTTCTGGAAATCAGGCGATCGAAGTGCCCTTCAATGACGGCGACGAGGGCGGCAGCGGGGTCGGTCTAGCGCACCTGAGCCGCGGCAACTACGCCGCCTGCTTCGGCGCCGGAACGATGGCCAACGCCTTCGCGTTCGAGGCTGGAGGATTTCAGAACATCCACCCCGGCTACGTCGGCGTGTTTCGCATGGAACTCGTGCAGAAAATGCCGGTGCGGGCCCGCCTAGGGCAGGGCGCGCGGCTCGCCCAGATCACGGATGGTACATCGAAATCCATCCTGTTCGGCGAGGTCCTGGCCTGGCACGAGACCAATGCCCAAGGCGCGCCGGAGAACGGCACCAATGTCAATCAGGGCAACGACGACTGGCGGGGCGTGTGGATGATCCCAGCACCGGGTGCCGGGGCGTTCATGGGCTATACGACGCCCAACTCCCAAACGCCCGACGTCATCGACGCCTGCGGCACGGGGATCGAGAACTCCGCCGCCTTCTCGTACATGCCCTGTCGTGAGGAGAAGGCCCGGGCCAATGGCGGCAACACCTTCGCCGCCTCGCGGAGTCGCCATCCGGGCGGCGTCAACGTGGCGATGGCCGACGCCTCCGTCCGGTTCGTTGGTGAGAACGTTTCCGCCGGCATCTGGAAGGCGGCCTGCACGGCCGCCGGGGCCGGCAAGCGGCCTAGTCAGCCCAGTGATACCGATTTCGCCGAGGAAGCCCAGCCGCTTCCCTGAGGTTCCAGCGTCCCCTTTCCCGAACTCCCCTCTGTCACCTGTCACCGTCCCGTCCCTCCCCAGGAGAATTCCCATGTTCACCCGCCCCATCTCGAAGAGCTCGAAGCGTTGGAAGGCCCGTCGTCAGGCAGCCCGGCAGCAGTCGCTTGCCAGCCTGTCGATCGAGAACCTCGAGGGCCGTGCGGTGCTCTCGGCAATCTCGTTCGTCGAGGGCGGTGTCGGCGACGGCACGCTGACGAACCCTGTGGCCGGCTACGAGGGGACTCAGGACACCGTGATCTTCTCGCGGCTGCCGAACAGCAACTATGGCGGCGACACGGGCATTAGCCCCGACCAGCAGGATGCCGACGACGGTGGCGTCCGCGGTGTGCGGCAGGGCCTGATGCGGTTCGACGACATCTTCACGAGCACCGGCGAGGTCGGGAAGATTCCTTACGGCTCGCAGATCAACTCCGCGGAACTCCTGATCTCGGCCTTCAACGACTCCAACGCCGCGATGCAGATGAGCCTGTACCGGATGCGGCAGGATTGGTCCGAGTCGACGGCCACCTGGAACGTACCCACCCTCGGCAACACCAATCCCGTCGGCGGCATCCAGGCCGCGGAGAACGAGGCCTTCGACCTTCCGCCCGATGCGATCCTCCTCGATGCCAGCACTCCGACGGTGCCGGTGACCCGCTCCTTCGACGTCACCCTCTCGCTCAAGCACTGGTCGAGCGGCGAGCCCAACTATGGCTGGCTGATCGAAAGCGCGTCGACCAACGGCTGGGATTTCAACACCTCCGAGGCGGCGGCCGCCGACCGACCGGTGCTCGTCGTCGACTACACGCCGCCGGCCCCGGCCGGCCAGGGGAGCTTTGAGTTCCTGGACATCGCCCCGCGGATCGCCGAAGGCGATGCGGGCACCCAGGTGGTGTCGCTCCCGGTGGCCCGATTCGGCGGCCTGGCCGCCTCCAGCGTGGGCGTGAGCGTGACGGCCGGCTCGGCCACCTCCGGGGCCGACTTCTCGTATGCGGGCCCCGCCACGCTCTCCTTTGCAGCCGGCGAGTCGATCGGCTCGATCGACATCGTCGTCGAGGGTGACACGGCGATCGAGGGTCTCGAGACTCTCACCGTCACGATCTCCCCGGTCGGTGGCTCGGCCGTCTCCGCCGGCCGTGGCACCGCGACCCTCACGATCGCCGATGACGACCTCTTGATCAACGAGGTGCTCGCCAACGCCTCGGGCATCGGCGAGACCGGCCGTGAGTATGTCGAGCTGATCGGCACACCCGGCGCCACGATCCCGGCCGGCTATCAGTTTGTGGTTTTCGAGGGTGAGGAGGAGGAGAAGGGGGGCAAGGACCGCACCGGCGCCGCCGTCACGAACGAGGGTGCCGGCATCGGCGTGACCGACGTGGTCTACGACCTCTCCGGCCTCACGATCGGCTCCAACGGCCTGCTGGTGATCGCCGCCGCCGACTGGCTGTACACGCCGGACGCGGGAACGGCCGTGGCCCCGCAGCCCCTGCCGACCCTCGAGGACGCCTCGCAGACCTACTCGCTCTGGTTCAGCCCGAACGGCAACTTTGTGGCCGGTGAAGACTACGATCGCGACCGCTACCTTCTCCAATCGAGCCAGAGCGGCTTCCAGGCCGAACCAGGCGCGGGAGTCGGGGCGCTCGATGCCGAACTGCTGCCGCTCGGGGCTCAGCTGATCGACAGCGTGGGCATCGTCGAAGGAGGTGGCAACGACCGCGATCGGGCCGTCGGCCTGGCCAATCCGGGGGTCCACATTCACCAGCCGTCGGGCACGTCCAGCGGCACCACGCCCGACGCCGTCTCCCGCCGGCTGGGACAGAAGGCCCCCAACACGATCGGCGTCTGGTTCAACGGCGACGTGCCCGACCCGACCGCGACCCCGATCCGCTACGCCCTGACGCCCGATGCGAGCGTCGTCAACCCGCTTGGAGCCGTCGTGACCCCGGGCGCGGAAAACCTGCTCCGCAACGTGTCCTTCAGCATCACGTCCCTCGAGGTCGAGGAGGCGGCCGGCGTCGCCCAGCTGACGGTGTCCCGCGTCGGTGACGCCGCCGACATCGACGTCGGCTATTCGTTCTCCGACCAGACAGCCAGCTCGGTGGGCGGGGCCGACTACACGGCCACCCCCGGCGTCCTGCAGTTCCGCAACGGATCGATGAGCGAGACGATTTCCATCCCGATCAACGGCACCGACGGCGTGGCAGAGGGTTTCGAGTCGTTCCTCGTCAATCTCACCGGTGTGACGGCAGCGGGCGGGGGAGCGAGCAACTACCTGGCCGTGGGCGGCTCCGCCACCGTGACGATCATCGATGCCAACGTCAGCCTCGGCGTCTTCCAACAGGGCGTCGGCGGCTACCTGGGCACGGCCGACACCTACCTCGACGGCGACCTCGTCAATCTCGCCTTCGGCCAAGGCGAGGAGATCGTGGTCGATCTCCAGAAGGGCGACGGTGAGCCTTCCTACGAGGGCCTGGCAACGCGGTCCCAGCAGGCCCTCATCCGATTTGGCGACCTGTTCGGATCGGCCGCCGGCCAGATTCCGGCCGGGGCCGAGATCTTCGGCGGCTTCCTCACCCTTAACGTGCTCAGCGAGAGCGATTCCACCGCCACGATCTCACTCCATCGGATGCTGATCGACTGGAACGAAAACACGGCAACCTGGCGGGATCCCCAAGGCTCGGCCGGTGACCTCGTCACCGACGGCATCATGCCCGACGGCGTCGCGGCCGTCGCCCGGCCCGACTCGATCGTCACCACACCGGGCCGGGCCGGAAGGGTGCAGGTTCCGCTCAATGTCGAGACGCTGCAGGCCTGGGCCAACGGCGGCGTGGCCAACTACGGCTGGCTGATCGTCTCTGATTCCCCCGACAGCTTCCGCTTCGAAAGCTCGGAGTCGTCGCTGATGGGTGCCTTCCGGCCCGAGCTCACGGTGCTCTACACGCAACCGTCGGGCGCCGGCACCGTCGAGTTCGCCCTCGACGAAGGCACCCGGGTGAACGAGGGCAACACCGCCTCGGTGGTGGTCAACCGAGTCGGCGGGTCGACCGGAGTCCTTCAGGTCAGCTACGCGATCGGTGCCGGAACGGGAACCGCCCAGGACATCGGCCCGGCCACGCCCGTGTCGCCGCTGGTCTTCGCCGACGGCGAGACCTTCAAGGTGATTCAGATTCCCACGATCGATGACGCCCAGGTCGAGGCGGACGAAACATTCGAGCTCACCCTCTCGGTCGGGGGAATGGTCGTCGACGAGTCGACGCTGACGATCCGTGACAATGACTTCAATCCCACCAAGGCCACGCTGCTGCTCAACGAGCTGTTCGTCAACTCCCCCGGGGCCGACAACCCCCACGAGTTCATCGAACTCGTCGGCACGGCCGACCTTGGTCTGGGCGGCTTCTATGTGCTCGTCCTCGACAGCGACCTCGGGCCCCAGACCGGGCTCGACGACTTCGCCGTCGCACTCGGCGGTTACCGGAACGGGGCGTCGGGGCTCAC
>JBJOHE010000347.1:0-2662 GCA_046047895.1 Planctomycetota bacterium
GGGCCAAGCTGATCGGCGCTGCACCGCGGGCCTTTGCCCGGCTGGCCTATGGCGACCGCAACGAGGGCGTCGTGGGCGTGGTGCGGTTCGCCGGGCGAGGACTGGCCGAGGTGGCGTTCGAGCCAGGTCGGCCTGTGCTCGTGGCCGAAGGCGTGGAAAAGCCTGGCAACCTCGGGGCGATCCTGCGCTCGGTCGACGCGGCCGGGCTCGCGGGCGTGATCGTCTGCGACCCGCGGACCGATCCGGCCAACCCGGCCACGATCAGGGCGAGCCTCGGCACCGTGTTCAGTGTTCCCCTGGCTGTGGCGACGACGGCCGAGGTGATTGACTGGTGTGGGGCCGCTGGCCGTCGGGTGGTGGTCGCAACCCCCGCTGCAACGCGAGACTGGTTCGCTGCAGACCTCACCGGTTCCGCAGCCATCGTGGTGGGCAGCGAGGCCGAGGGCGTCTCAGCTGCCTGGGAGTCCGCCGCAGCGAAACGGTCAATTCTGCTTGAGACGATTCGGCTGCCAATGCAGGGAATCGCCGACAGCCTCAACGTGTCAGTGACCGCAGCGGTGCTCGCCTACGAATCGGTCCGGCAATCTCAAGCTGGCTGAAGCGAGATCCCAGCCGACTTATCTCCCCAGCGGCCGCAGCCAGCTCCAGCCGCCGCAGGGGCCGACGCTCGTGCATGCTCCGCAGGGTGCTCCGTAGCCGCAGACGCCGGCCGGACAGGTGTAGCCCACATCGCTGCCGCTCATGAAACCCCGTCCGGGAGGTCGCTGCCATGGGGCGAGCAGATCGAGCGACTGCTGGCCGCCGCAGCCGATCCACCGGCCACAGCCGTCGCAGGGATCCCGCCAGTGTTCGGGGCCGCAGTACTTCGGTCCGCAGCCGGAGTCGCCGCAGGGGGTGGCCTGCCCGGCGGCCGTGCCGCCGCAGCGGTGGCAGGGTTCACCGGCATGAACCACGACGGCAACCGCGAGGCCGGCTGCCAGAGCAAGTGCGAGACTGACGATGTGGCGTGTCATGCCACCTGTATCGGTCATGCGGGGAGGCCGGATGCCACGAAGCCGCGATGCCCCGGCAGGGTTTGCGCCCCTTGCCTGGTTTGGCAGGCCCGCGCCGCGATTCTCGCCGCCCCCGAGCCGGTGCGAATGTGGGACCGACGAGGCTCGGGGGTCGGCGAATGCTCGCGGAGCATGGGGGCGTATCCTCGCCCGTGACGCGACTTTTGCCGGCCCCGAGCTGGTCTACGCTCGCTTCCGGATGCAACTCAGCCAGCGCTTGCCGGCGGCCTCGAGAGGGTTCGCTCAAACAGCCGGAGGTATTCGCGGCCACTCGACTCCCAGGACCAGTCCTGGGCCATGATGTGCCGAACCAGCGACTGCCACCGCGGGCGGTCGGCATGCAGGTCGACCGCCCGTTCGACGGCCTGAACCAGTGCTCCGGGCTCGGCCGGTCCGAACACGAAGCCCGTCGCCCGGCCCGCGGCGAGGTTTTCGTCGGTGGCGTCAATGACTGTGTCGACCAGGCCGCCGGTGGCCCGCACGACGGGCACGGCGCCATACCGCTGGGCGTAGAGCTGCGTCAGTCCGCACGGCTCGAAGCGACTGGGCACGAGCATGATGTCGGCCGCGGCCTGGACCAGATGGGCAAGCCCCTCATCGAAGCCGATCACGACGTCCACCGTGCCGGGGAACGAGGCGGCGGCCCGGCGGAGCGATTCCTCGGCGGCTGGGTCGCCGGTGCCGAGCACCATGAAGTGGGCTCGGCCTGCGCCGGCCGTGCGGCCGAGCAATTCAAGGACGAGGTTCACCCCCTTTTGTTCCACGAGCCGGCCGACGAAGGCTATGAGCGGGCGGTCGTCGGGTGCCGCATGACCGAGCCGGGCGGCGAGGGCCACCCGCGCGGCATATTTGCCCTCCGCGACGTCATCGACACCGTAATGCCGTGGAATGTGCGGATCGGTGGCCGGATCCCAGGCGGCGGTGTCGATGCCGTTGACGATGCCCGTCAGCACGTCGGCCCGGGCGGCGAGCAGGCCCTCGAGGCCGCAGCCGCCCTCGGGCGTCTGGATTTCGCGAGCATAGGTCGGGCTCACGGTGCTGATCGCATCGGCGAACACGATTCCCGTCTTGAGCAGGTTGAGCTGCTCGTGAAACTCCATTTGCTGCCAGTTGAAGTACTTCCAGTCGAGTCCGGTCAGCAGCATGTCCCAGTGCCAAAACAGCCCCTGGTAGGCGAGGTTGTGGATCGTCATCACCGTTCGGGCGTTCGCCACGGCCGGCCAGTCGCGGTAGAGGATCTTCTGGTAGGCCGGCACGAGCCCCGTCTGCCAGTCGTGGCAATGGATGATGTCGAAGGGGGCCGCCTGCCGGCAGGCGAGTTCAATCGCAGCCCGGGAAAAGAAGATGAACCGCTCGGCGTTGTCGGGGTAGTCGCTGGCTCCGCCGTACAGGCTGGGCCGGTCGAAGAATTCGTCGTTGGCCACGAGCAGGGCGGTCACCGGCGAGTCGGGCAGCGGGCACCGGAGCACGCGGGCGAGCGGCCGCCGGGCGCCGATCGGCACCTCGAATTCGATGCCGGTGGGCTCGATGGCGAGACCCCGTTCAAAGACCTGCCGGTAGGCCGGCAGCACGAGCGTGACGTCGCAGCCGAGGCGGGCGAGGGCCCCGGG
>JBJOHE010000348.1:0-11175 GCA_046047895.1 Planctomycetota bacterium
CCTACCACAAGGCGACCGGGGAAGTGGCCGGGTCGCTCAAGTGCGTGGGCTCCGACACGATGAACAACCTCGTCGCGCTCTGGGCGGAGGGTTTCAAAAAGTATTACCCGAGCGTTCGGGAGGGAATCGAGGGGAAGGGGTCGGCGTCTGCGCCACCGGCGCTCGCCGAGGGAACCTGCAGCTTTGGGCCGATGAGCCGCGATTGGAAGCCGTCGGAGATCGACGCCTTCAAGAAGCGACACGGCTACCCCCCGACGATCGTACCAGTGGCGATCGACATGCTCGTGGTCTTCGTGCACAAGGACAACCCGCTCGGGTCGCTCTCGTTGCAGCAGGTGGACGCGATCTTCTCGAAGAACCGCACCGGCGGTGCCGTGGACGACATACGCACCTGGGGCGACCTCGGGCTCGATGGAGAGTGGAAGAACAAGCCGATCAGTCTCTATGGCCGCAACGCCACGAGCGGCACCTACGGCTACTTCAAGGAATTCGCCCTCTTCAAGGGCGACTTCAAGCCCACGGTCAAGGAGCAGCCTGGGAGTTCCGCCGTGGTCCAGGCCGTGGCGAGCGACCGGTTTGGAATCGGCTACAGCGGCCTCGGCTATCTCACGGCGAACGTGCGGGCGGTGCCGCTGGCTGCCACCCCCGACTCGCCGGCCACGCCGCCGGAGGCCGCGGCCGCCTACGCGGGCGACTATCCTCTGGCGAGATTTCTCTCGCTGAGCGTCAACCGCCGGCCGGGCTCTGAGCTCGATCCGTTGCGGCGGGAATTCCTCCGCTATGTGCTGAGCCGCGAGGGGCAGGCGGACGTGGTGAAGGACGGCTACCTCCCCGTGACGGCTGCGGTCGCTGACCAGGCCCTCTCCGAGGCGGGCGTCGCGGCGGAATGACCGCGGAACCACGGCATGCAGCCTGACCGCACTTTTACAGGACGAGCCCGCCGCCGCAGGAAGCATCCCTGGGTTCGGTTCGGCGACGCGCTTGCCCGGGTGCTGATCACGCTTGGCGGCATCGGCACGATCGCCGCTGTGCTCCTCGTCGGCGTGTTCCTGATCGTCGTGGCGGCGCCGCTTTTCCGCCCCGCGGCCACCGAGCCCGCAGGCGGTGGCCCGGCGGCGGTGGAGGAGGTTCTGGCGGTGGGCTGCGACGAAGCCGCCGATCTCGCCTGGCTTGTCGCCGGCGGCGGGATGAACGGGCGGGTCGAGGTGGTGGGTGTGGCCGACGCGGAGACGCTGCTCGAGCGGACCGCGGCCGAGGCCGGGCTCGAGGGCTGCACGGTTGTGAGAACGGCGGGCGGCGATCTTCTCGCGGCGGCCGGGTTTGCCGACGGCTCCTTCCGCACCGGTGAACTCGGGCTCGCCAGCGGGTTTCTCGCGGCAGATGATCTGCCGGCGGGCTGGCCTGCTCCTGCGGCAGGTGAGGCGGTGCAGGATGGCGACGCGGTCATCGTCCGCGGCCAGGGCGGCCAGTTCGCGCGGGTGACGCTCGTGACGGACCTCGGCACGCCGGGCGGCGAGACGCTGCCCGAATCGATCATCGACATCGATGTGACGCGGCTGGCCGGCGGTCCGCTCGTGGCGGCGCTCGATGCGGGAGGTCACGTCCGGGTCGAGGCGGTCAGTTCGCGGCGGAACATGCTCACCGGCAAGACGACCGTTTCGACGGCCGGCGGCACGATCGACCCCGCGGCCGGGTTTCGGCCGGCGTTTGTCCGCGTCTCCGAACGCGGCGACCAACTCTACCTCCTCGCCGCCGACGGCGCAGGCCGGCGGTATGCGATCCGCGACGTGCGGAACCCTCGGCTGATGGAGACGTTTTCCGTGCCGGCTCCGGTGACCGCCGTGGCCCGGCTGTTCGGCGGAACGTCGCTCGCGGTCGGCACCGCCACCGGGGCGGTCGCGATCCTGTTTCCGGCCCGCCCGCCGGCTGGAGCCGAGGAGGTGGAGACCATCCCCGAAGACGGTCTACGGATGGTGACGGCTCGGGAGTTTTCCGGCGGCCCGGGAGGCGTGGCCGCGATCGCCTCCTCACCCCGATCACGGCTGTTCGCCGTCGCGGATGCCGCCGGCGGGCTCCGGCTCCTCCATTCGACGGCCGGCCGGGAGGTGGCGACGGTCACGGCCGCCGGCGAGGGGCGGATGCCGCCGGGCGACTGCGTGCTGGCGATTCCGCCCCGCGAGAATCGGCTCCTGGCGGCCGGCGAGGGCCGGCTGGCCGCCTGGTCGGTCGAGGCGGGCTATCCAGAGGTCTCGGCCCGCACCCTGCTTGTCCCGATCTGGTACGAGAATTACCCCGCCGCCGTCCATGCCTGGGAGACGACCGGCCACGAGGCGTTTGAATCGAAGTTTGGGCTCGTGCCGCTGATCTTCGGCACGCTGAAGGCCACCCTTTACTCGATGCTGTTCGCCACGCCGATCGCGATCCTGGCCGCGGTCTACGCCAGCCAGTTCATGCATCCGGCCTGGAAGGCGCGGATCAAGCCGGCGATCGAGATGATGGCGAGCCTGCCGAGCGTGGTGCTCGGCTTCCTGGCGGGGCTGATCTTCGCTCCGCTCTTGGAGCAGGCGCTGATGCCGGTGCTCACCGGCCTGTTCATCGTGCCCCTGGTGCTGCTCGCGGGAGCGCACCTCTGGCTTCTCATGCCGCCCGGGAGCCGGGCCCGCTGGGCGCGGTACCGGTTTGCGGTGGTGGCGCTCGTCGCCCTCCCGGTGGGGCTGGGGGCTGCCCGGCTGCTCGCGCCGCTCGTGGAGCGGCTGCTCTTTCAAGGTGACGTGCAGGGCTGGCTCGACGGCCGCGACGGCAGCGGCTTCGGCGGCTGGGTGGTCGCCATGCTGCCGGCGGCCGCGGTCGCCACGGTCTGGTTCGTGGGGCGGGTCGTCAATCCTTGGCTGCGACAGGCGGGGGCGGGCTGGACGCAGCGACGGGCGGCCGCCGCGTCATGCCTCGTGTTTCTCGGGGGGCTGGCCCTGACAGTGACCCTGGCGATCGCGGCGGCGGCCTTCTGCGACGCCGTTCGGCTCGACACCCGGGGCGGGCTGTTCGGCACGTATGTGCAGCGGAACGCGATGGTGGTGGCGGTGGGGATGAGCTTCGCCATCATCCCGCTGGTGTTCACGATCGCCGACGACGCGTTGTCGAGCGTGCCCGATCACCTTCGTAGCGCGTCGCTCGGGGCCGGAGCCACGCCGTGGCAGACGGCGGTGCGGGTGATCATGCCCGCGGCCGCCAGCGGCCTGTTTTCGGCCGTGATGATCGGGCTGGGCCGGGCGGTGGGCGAGACGATGATCGTGCTGATGGCTGCCGGCAACACGCCACTGGTGAGCTGGAACCTGTTCAACGGGTTTCAGACGCTCTCGGCCGCCATCGCCACGGAACTCCCCGAGGCGGCCAGGGGGAGCAGCCACTATCGGGTGTTGTTTCTCGCCGCGCTTGCCCTGTTTGCGATGACCTTCGTGGTCAACACGGTGGCGGAGATCGTGCGGCAGCGATTCCGGAGGCGGGCGCATGAGCTCTGAACGCCCCCGGCAGCGCCGGCTTCGCAGCGGGCATACGGCCTTGGCCGCGCACGGCGAGCCCTGGGTGTGGCTCACCGCCGGCAGCCTGGCACTGGCCCTGGCGATGATCGGTGGCCTGCTCGCCCTGATCGTCGCCCGGGGCGCGGCGACGTTTTGGCCGGTCCCGCTCGAGCTTGTGGAGACGACCGACGGGGGGCGATTCCTGGCGGAAGTGGTCGAGCGGGAGCCCGCCCGGCCAGCGACGGCGGAGGCCGACGGCCAGGCCGGCCGGCTGCTGCTGCGGACCGCCGCCTTCGAGGAGACGGGCAACCACTTCGCCTGGGTCGACGAGCCCGAGATCGCCTCCGTCACCACCCCGCCCTGGGCCACGGTCGTGGAGCGGCTCGAGGCCGGCCGGCTCCACGGAACTCCCGTCAGGCTGCTCCACGGTGATGAGGTGGTGGCGGCCGGGGCGGAGGATGTCTGGGCCGCGTACGAGCGGGAGCATCCGGCGGCCCGCCGCAGGTGGTGGCAGGCGATGCGACTCGACCGGGTGGATCGGGGAAGGCTCCAGCGGCAGCTGCGGACCGCCCGTCTGGCCGTGGTGGCCGCCCGGCTCGACGCCGGGGAGGGGTCGGCTGCCGAGCAGGCCGCTGCCGCCAGCGAGCAGCGGGTGCAGGCCGAGGTGGAGGAGGCGAGCCGCGACCTCGACGCCCGCACGGCAGCCCTGCGGGCGGAGAACGCCGGCTGGGTGGTCGAATTCGAGACCGCGGCCGGGGGCACCGCGGCGGTGCCGCTCGACGGGATCGTCCGGGCCTGGCAGCCCAACCGGCTGGGCTGGTCCGGGAAGCTCGGCGTTTACGCTTCCCGCTGGGGGGAGTTTCTGGCCGACGATCCCCGCGAGGCCAACAGCGCCGGCGGCGTGTTTCCCGCGATCTGGGGCACGGTCGTGATGACGCTCATCATGGCCCTCCTTGTGGCCCCGTTCGGCGTGCTCGCGGCGCTCTACCTGAGGGAATACGCCTCGAGCGGACCGATTACCTCCGCCGTCCGCGTGGCGATCAACAATCTCGCCGGTGTGCCCAGCATCGTGTACGGCGCCTTCGGGCTCGGCTTCTTCTGCTACGGGATCGGAGCCGGCATCGACGACCTCTTCTTCAAGCCGAGCCTCGTCGCCGACAGCCAGCCCGTGTTCGGCACCGGCGGCCTGCTCTGGGCCTCGCTCACCCTGGCCTTGCTCACGCTGCCGGTGGTGATCGTGGCCACCGAGGAGGCGCTCTCCGCGGTGCCCAACTCGATGCGGGAGGGATCCTATGCCTGCGGCGCCGGGAAGTGGCAGACGATCCGGCGGATCGTACTGCCCCGGGCCCTGCCGGGAATCATGACGGGACTGATCCTGGCAATGGCCCGCGGGGCCGGCGAGGTCGCGCCCCTGATGCTCGTGGGGGTGAAGAAGCTCGCCCTCGACCTGCCGGTGGATGGCACGTTTCCCTTCATCCATCCGGAGCGGGAGTTCATGCACCTGGCCTACCTGATTTACGACGTGGGCTTCCAGAGCCCCAATAGCCAGGCGGCCCAGCCGATGGTGTTCACGATCACCTTCCTGCTCGTCGGCATCATCGCGGTCTTGAACCTGGCGGCGATCTGGATCCGGTCTCGGCTCCGTCGCCGCTACGTGGCGCAGCAGTTCTGAAGCGGGTGTAGACTGCCGGCAGACCCCCCGGGAGCGCAGCGATGCAGGCGGCCACTGATCAGCAACGAGCAGACAAGGCGGCCGCCGTGGAGCCCCCCGCCGACCGGCTGCTGGCCGTGGCCCGCGGATTCGAGGTGGAGTCGGAGGTGCATCAGAGCCTGGCGGCCGAGCGGCCGGTGCTCGAGATCGACCGGTTCAACCTCTGGTATGGGGGCAAGCAGGCGCTCCATCGGATCACGATGCCGATTCCGCACGGCAGGGTGACGGCGCTCGTGGGGCCGAGCGGCTGCGGCAAGTCGACCCTCCTGCGGAGCGTCAACCGGCTCAACGACCTCGTGCAGAACGTGCGGATCACGGGCGACATGCGACTCAACGGCGACTCGATCTACGATCCGCGAATGGACGTGATCGACCTGCGGAAGCGGATGGGGATGGTCTTCCAGAAGCCCAATCCGTTTCCGATGAGCATCTATGAGAACGTGGTCTATTCCCTGCGAATCGACGGCGAGAGCAATCGGGGCGTGCTCGACGAGGTCTGCGAGATCAGCCTCCGCGGGGCGGCCCTCTGGGACGAGGTCAAGGACCGGCTCCAGGATAGCGCCCTCGGCCTCTCCGGGGGCCAGCAGCAGCGGCTCTGCATCGCCCGGGCGATCGCGGCCGAGCCCGAGGTGCTCCTGCTCGACGAGCCCTGCTCGGCGCTCGACCCGATCGCGACGGGCAAGGTGGAGGATCTGATCCAGGAACTCCGCGGCCGGTACTCCGTGTTGATGGTCACCCACAACATGCAGCAGGCCAGCCGCACCAGCGACTTCACCGCGTTCATGTACCTCGGCCGGCTGATCGAATACGGTGGCACCTCAGACATCTTCACCAAGCCGGTGCTCCGTGAGACCGAGGCGTATGTGACCGGCCGGTTTGGCTGACGGAGTCTTGTGAGCCACTCATGACACGCCACATCGAACGCCAGATCGAAGGGCTCAAGGAGCGGATCCTCCGCGTCGGCACGCTCGTGGAGGAGGCGATCTCCAAGGCGATCACGGCATTGATCAACCGCGACGTGCCCCTGGCTCAGCGGGTGATGGCCAACGACGAGGAGATCGACCGGATGGAGGTCGAGGTGGAGGAGGAGTGTCTCAAGATCCTCGCCCTCTACCAGCCGGTGGCGGCCGACCTCCGGTTCGTGGTGGCGGTTCTCAAGATCAACAACGATCTCGAGCGGATGGGCGACCTCGCCAAGAACATCGCCAAGCGGGTGGCCCAGCTGAAAGGGCAGGAGTTCGACCTGCCGCCGGAGATTCGCTCGATGGCGATGCAGGCCCAGGAGATGGTGAAGCAGTGTCTCGACGCGGTCGTGCGGGGCGATCCGGTGCTCGCCCGCCAGGTGCGGGAGGAAGACGACGTGGTCGACGACGGCCGCCAGCGGATCCAGCGGCGGGTGATGGCGGGGATCAAGGCCGACCCCGAAAACGCGGAGAGCCTGCTGCGAATCAACTCGGTTTCCAAGCACATCGAGCGGATCGCCGACATGGCCACGAACATCGCCGAAGATGTCGTGTACATGGTCGAGGGCGACATCGTCCGCCACCGGTCCGAGACGACCTGACCGGCCGGCAGCCGGCCGCCGCCGGCGGGCCGGCCGAAACCCCGCGTGCCCATCCGGGCGTCGCCGTGGTAGCCTTTTTCCCGCCCCGGAGCCCGGGGCTCGTCTCGGGAGAGGAGTGCGATGGTGCTGCGGTCGTCGGTCGCTGTGATGGTGTGTCTGCTGCTTGCCGCCGCCCGGGGCGAGGATCCCGTGCTCGTGTCGATCACCGGTCCGCTCGTGGGGCGGGTGGGAGATCGGGTGTCGTTTGAAGTGGAGCTCGTCAACCGCTCCGGCAAGCCGCTCCAGCAATTGCGGGTGATCGACTATTTCGACGCCGGCTTTCACCACGAGGCCTCGACCAGCCCGATCGAGCAGAAGGGCACGGTCGATCTGGCCCCCGGCACCGCCCGCCGGCTGACGCTCGACTTCCTGCTCGACGAGCCGGGCCGGCAGTGTCACCGGGTGGCGATCCTCGATCAGTCGCAGCAGAACCTCGGCGGCGCGCAGCATTGCGTGCAGGTCGCTCCGAATCCCTCGTTCACGCCTCCTCCGGCCGCGCCTCCCTCGACCGTCAACGCGCCGCCGATGCCGCCGAGTGTCGTCACGCCGCCGGCGACCGCTGGTGGTCCATTCGCCGAGCGAGGTCCGCTGGCCGGCCACACGCCACCGGCTGCCGTGGCGGCACCCGCCGCCGCCGCAGCTGCGGCGACTGCCGCGATTCCCTCCCCGCCTGCTGCCGTCGCCGCGCCCGCCGCCGTGCCCTTGGCCCCCGCGGAACCGCTCGCTCCGGCGATCGAGCTCGACCTGACCGGGCCGGCCGAGGTGGCTTCGGGAGATGTCGTGAAATACGTCGCGATCATTCGCAACAAAGGCACCGGTCCTTCGCAGCCGGCGACGCTCGAGTTTTCCTGGGATCCGGCCCTGAGCCCGCTCGAGGCGTCGGACGGCTACGCGTTGGTCGGCTCCAAGGTCTCCTGGACGATTCCGGCGATTCAGCCGAAGGGGGCCGAGGAGCGGCAGATCAATCTCCGGGCTGAGGCGGCGGCGGGCATGTTTCGCGACTCGCCCCCCACCCGGGCCTGCGTCCGCGCGGTGCTCTCCGGTCTCGTCGGCGGGTCGATGCTGGCCGACGACGCCTGCGTGGGGATCCAGGCGACGGCCGTGCGGCCGCGGCTGCGGTCGGCCACCGAAGCGGGCATGCGGCTGTCGCTCTCCGATCTCGACGATCCGGTGGCCTCCGGCGACGCCACCACCCTCGTCTGCACGGTGACCAACGGCGGCACGCAGCCGAGCGGCCGGCTCGACCTCGTGCTCCTGCTGCCCGAGGGCGCCCGGCTGGTGGGTGATCCGATTCCCTCCCGGGTGCGGGTCGAGAATGCCAGGGTGAGCTTCGATGCGGTGAGCTCGATTCCTCCTGGCGGCCGCCAGGCCTTCGAACTCACCTATCGGCTGCCGGCCCCCGGCGTCGGCAAGGCCTCCGCAGTGGTGACCGGAAGCGAGCTGGAAGGCTCCCTGGAGCGGACCTGCCAGACGACTTTCCTCGAGCCCTAACAGCCGGCCGGCCGAGTTTGCCCAGCCCGCAGGGATGGTCTCAGGGTTTCGGCCCGTTGAGACCGGCCGCAAGCCGGGCCGCCAGGCTGCCGAAGAGACCGAGCGGGCCACGCTCTGGTCGTGTGGCCCGGAGAAAGGTCAGGCGATGCTTGCGATCACCGCCAACTGGGGGCTGACGGACGGTTCGCTCGGCGGCTCGGGGCCGGGGGCCGTGCAGGGCTGGATCGATCGGATCCATGCTGCGGTGATTCGCGGGAGCATCGATCCCGGCGGTCGCTATCAGCCGGCTGACCAGGTCGTCTTGGTGCTTGCGGGCGACACCTTCGACCTGTTGTCCAGCGCCGCCTGGGCAAGCCAGGTGCGGCCCTGGCATCGGGGCCGCCGCAGCCATGCACTGAGGCTCGCCGTCTTGCATGAGGCGATTCGCCGGCTCCGGCGGCCACTCGGCAGGCTGGCCCGCTGGGCTGGGCGGGGCCTGGCCGTGCCCGCAGCCGATGCCCGCGGCCGCCCGGTCGACACGCTGCGGCGCCGGGCGGAGATGCGAGTGGTGATCCTGGCCGGCGACCGCGATCAATTCCTCCCCGACCTGGCCCACGCCGCTGCGAACTGGGGGATCCAGATCGGCCTCGGCTGGTCCGACGGAAGGCACGAGGTCTGCCATGGGCATGCCTTCGACCCGGCGGGGTTTTCGTCTGCCGCGGCCTGCCTGCCCGATGCCGCCCAGCCGACGCTGGCCGAGAGCATCGCGGTGGACCTGCTCGTGCCGTTCGGCGTTTCGCTGCGGGGCATGCCGGCGGTGTGGCGGCGGCTGGGGCCTGGATTTCCAAGGCTCCTGGCGACTGGGCTCAGCCGGCTGCCGTCGGGCATCGCCGCGACATTGGCCGGCCTGCCTGAGCCGCTCGCGGCTGCCGTCGCGTCGGCCTGGGCCAGGTCGATCGACCGCTGGCTGACGGCTGCCCACCGGGAGCCGCCGGCCTTCGACGGGGGCTTCGATGCAACGGCCGACCTGGCCGGGTGGCTGGCAGGGGCGGCCTCGGTGGGGCGGCCGCCAGCCCCGCTTCCATGGCTGTCGATCACCCCTCCGCCCCCTGTCGCGGGCCGGATTCAGATCTGCGGACACCTCGCCCCCTCCGAGGCTTCCGCCGGCGTCATCGGGCTCGACGGGGCGGAGCCGAAGCTGCTGCTCCGGCCGCGACCGGCAGCGGCCGTCACGCTCACACAGCTGGGGCTCGAGCCGCAGCGCGAGGCGATCGTGTGCGTGGGGAGAGGCGGCTCTGGCCGGGGCATCGTGGATGCGGCATGATGCGGGGGACTGCCACGCCCCGCCCGCCGTGTACCGCCTTTTCATGGTCGCCCCGGATCTTCTCGAAATCCGCACCACCTTCGCCACCCGGGAGGCGGCCCTGGCCTGCGCCGACCGGCTTGTGCGAACCCACCTTGCGGCCTGCGTGCAGGTGGATGGGCCGATCACCAGCACCTATGCCTGGCAGGGAGCCGTGGAGACGGCCACGGAATGGCGGTGTAGCTGCAAGACCACCCGCGAAGTGCGAGACGGCTGCCTGGCGGCGATTCGCGGCCTTCACGACTACGAGACCCCGGAGCTGATCGTCGCGGAGGTGGCCGCCTCGGCCGAGTATGCGGCGTGGGTTCGAGCGCAGGTCGGGCCGGCCGCGTCGGCGGAGGCCATGGAGTGACCGCTGATAGGCAAGGCTCGGTCGGGCAGGGGCTGTATCGCTTCGAAATGGTGCTCCATCCCCGGCCTGAGGCCGCGGTGCTCGACGGCGAGCATGCCGACACCTGGGGACGCTGGCCGGTGTTGGCCGTGCCACCGGAGGCCCGCGTGGAGCCCTTCGCGGCGGAGTTCGATGCCGTGGTGGCGGCCCTCGAGCAGCTGCCGCGGATGTTCACCGAACCCGACGGCGCGATCCTCTGGACCTCAGCCGAAGCTGGGGCAGCCTGGCAGGTGGATGGCACGCTGGCGGAACGGGCCGGGCGGCTGCTCGCCGCCGAACTCAAGGGTTCGTGCCCTCCGCAGGCCTTCGACCAGCTGCTGGCCGCCTTCGGCTGGCCGCAATCGCCGGTCATGTTTCAGCTGGTGCGGGCCGGAGTGTTTCTTGACGAACCAGGCTTCCGTCGGCACGCGGCTGCCTGGGGGAGTTTTGCGACGGGGTAGACCCTGCCGCGGTCCCCGGGGCCGGTGGTGCGGGTCGTGCGGCCGAAGCGGGCCGGAGGCGTTTGCCTGCGGGTGGATCGGTCGATAGCCTCTCGGGGACGACTTCAAAAGCGGGCTATGTGCCAGGGGAGACGCTGATGCGGGACGGGACATCCTTCGACGTGCGCCGGGGTGGCTGCGAGGCTTGGGGGCTGGTCTGCGTGGCGCTGGTTGCCTGGTCGCACTCGGCCGCCGGAATGCCGCTCGTGCCCGATGACCAGGCGGTCGTCCGCATGTACGGCGGCGGCGTGCACGCCTTTTTTTCCGGGGACTACCAGCAGGCCTACGACGACCTGACCCAGTCGATCGAGGCTGGCACCGACGACCCGCGGGCCTTCTACTTTCGGGGATTGGCAGCCCGGAAACTCGGTCGGCTCGACGAGGCGGAGGCGGATTTCGCGACCGGCTCTCGGCGGGAGACGGAAAACCTCGGAGCCTGGCCCGTAGCCCGATCGCTCGAGCGGGTGCAGGGCCCGGACCGGCTCGCCCTGGAACGCTACCGGCGTGAGGCTCGGGTGGCCGCCGTGCAGCAGCAGCGTGAGGCCATCGAACGCCGCTACTCCGGGATTCAGCGGCGGCAGCCCGATCTGCTGCGGCCGCAGCGGCCGGAAGGCGTGGCGGTCGATCTCTCCCCGGAGTTTCT
>JBJOHE010000349.1:0-2736 GCA_046047895.1 Planctomycetota bacterium
TGCGCTCTGGCCAGATCGAGTTCATCTGGGGCACGAAGCTCTCCGACGAGCCAGACGCTGCAGAGCGGATCGTGGCCTACCAGAAGGCCGCGGCCACCGAAGGCGGCTGGGCGCTCTTCCAGGATGGCTCGCTCAAGCATCTCACTGCCGCTGAATTTGCCGCCGCGCCCAAGGCCGAGCCCTGACAACTCAGGGCGCCCTGCCGGCGGGGCAACGAATACCGGCCCCTCGCAGGAGCATGACATGGCTGGAAGTTCTTCTGCAGGGCCGGTGACGAGCGGTCTCGATCAGCTGGTCGCGGAAGAGTTTTGGCGGCTGAATGGTAAACGCGTGGGCCTCGTTACCCATCCCGCCGGCGTCGATCGCCGCCTTCGGGATGCCGGCAGCATGCTTCAATGTGCCCGGCGGGTCGATCTCGTGGCGATCTTCGGCCCCGAGCACGGACTGTTCGGCCAGGCTCAGGATCTCGAAAGCGTGCCCGATGCGGATCGGCCACAGCCCGCTCTCCGGCAGTACAGCCTCTACGGCACCACCGCCGCCAGCCTCCGGCCCACGCCCGAACAGCTCGCCGGCATCGACCTGCTCGTCGTCGACCTCCAGGACGTCGGCAGCCGCTACTACACCTTCCAGGCGACGATGAAGTATTGCCTGGAGGCCGCGAGCCCCCTGAATCTGCCGGTGCTCGTGCTCGACCGCCCCAACCCGCTCGGCGGCCTCGTGGTGGAAGGCCCGCGGCTCGTCCCCGGCTACGAGAGTTTCATCGGAGCCCACGACATCGCGATCCGCCATGGGCTCACGATCGGCGAACTCGCGCTCCTCTACCAGGCCGATCTCGAGGCCCAGGGTCATCCGGTGGACGTGGAGGTGATCCCCTGCGGAGGCCTGCGGCGGAGCATGTGGTTTGAAGACACGGGCCTGCCCTGGGTGCTGCCCTCGCCCAACATGCCCACCGTCGACACGGCTGTCGTCTACCCGGGCCAGTGCCTCATCGAGGGCACGAACCTCAGCGAGGGCCGCGGCACCACCAGGCCGTTCGAGCTCTGCGGCGCGCCCTGGCTCAATCCCCGGGGTCTGGCCGAAAGGATGAATGCCGCCGGTCTGCCGGGGGTAATCTTTCGTCCGGTGGTGTTTCGGCCCACGTTCCAGAAGCATGCCGGCGTCGATTGCGGCGGAGTGCAACTGCACGTGACCGACCGGGAGGCCTTCCGCCCCGTGCGGACGAGCCTGGCACTGCTCGCCGAGATCCACAGGCTCGATCCCGACCAGTTCGCCTGGCGGACCGAGGAATACGAGTTTGTGAAGGATCCGATCGCGATCGATCTCCTCTTCGGCTCCGACCGCGAGCGGAAGGCCATCGAGGCCGGCACCCCCTGGCAGGAGATCGCCGCCGCCTGGGAGCCCGAGGAGCGGGCCTTTGAAGCCGTCCGGCACCGCTGCTGGCTCTACGAGTAGCGGGCTGAGGTGATCACCGCGTCACCACGTCGACTGCGGCACGGCATCCAGGCACGTCGGCGAGCCGGCCGTCGCAGGTGATGAACACTGCGTCGAGCGCCTCGGCCAGCGCGAGGTACACCGCGTCGTACGCCGTGCATTTGGCACGGAGTTGCCAGACCCTCTCGAGCAATGCATCGTGCGGGTAGCGCACGATGCCGAGCGAGAGGTGGTCGTCGATCGCTTCCCGGCCGCGGGCCGTCGTCAATTCCCCTGCGCTGACGAATCGCCGTAGCACCTGGGTCACCTCCAGATCGATGAGGTGGGGAGCGGCGATCGTCTCGCCCGACCGCAGGGTTTTGGCAATGAGGTCTTGGTGGTCATGAGGCCGGAGCAGGAGTTCCAGGACCGCCGATGCGTCGATGACGATCATCGCGCCTCACGGTCAGCACGCACGGCCTCCGCTGGCGATGTTGTGAGGCGAACCCTGGATCGGCTCAACAGGCGGGCGGCAAGTTCTTCCGGCGACGGACGCTCGGCCACTCGGCGGATTTCAGCCAACAAGAACTCGGTCAGCGGCTGGCCGGCCAGCGCCGCCCGCGATTTCAGCGTGGCATGCACCGAGTCCGGGACGTTTCGAATCTGAATCATCTTGCTCATGCTTGAAGCATAGACGCATGTGCGCAGCATGACAACGAGATCGTCAAACCGGGTCTGCGGTCCTCCGACGGAAGTCCCTGTGGAGCCGCGGCTCTCAGCCGGCGGCCTGGGCTTCGAGCTCTTCCCAGCGGCGGAAGGCTGCGTCGAGTTCGGCCTGAATCGCTGCGGCCCGGCTTGAGACGGTGGCGATCTCCGCAGCCGGCGATTGGTAAAAGCCAGGATCCGCCATCTGTTCGTGGATCGTCGCCAGGTTCTCTTCCAGTCGGCTGATCTCGGCCGGCAGCCCGTCGAGCTCCCGCTGGAGCTTGTAGGAGAGTTTTTTGGATTCGGCCTTGGTCGCGGTCACCGCCCCGCCGCCGGTGGAGGCTTCCCGCGGCCTACCGCCGGCAGCCGCGACCGCCGGCTCGCTTCGCTGCCGCACCCAGTCGGCATAGCCGCCGACATACTCCTTCACTCCCTCGGGCTCGAACACGAGCGTGCTCGTGACCACGTTGTCGAGAAACTCCCGGTCGTGGCTCACGACCAGCAGGGTGCCCGCGTAGTCGACGAGCCGTTCCTCGAGCAGTTCGACCGTCTCGGCGTCGAGGTCGTTGGTGGGCTCGTCGAGCACGATCACGTTCGCCGGCTTCGCAAACAGCTTCGCCA
>JBJOHE010000350.1:0-2959 GCA_046047895.1 Planctomycetota bacterium
AGCAAGTTAGGTTTTCGTCAGCCGCCTGTCAACGCGAATTGTCCAGCAGACGGATGCCGGAGGTTCGGACAGAGGGTGTGGCAGCCGGTGGATGGTGGTGGTATAAGCCGCGGTCTGGGGAAACCGGGTGCATCGCGTGGAGCGAGCGGCGGCTCGAGGCAAAAGCGAGCCAAGTGATTGGAGATGACGCAATGGAACGGGCCAAGATCTGCAGGAACCTAGACACAGGAACGGCCGTCTCATTCGTTACGTCAGACGCATTGGTCGATCTCCCCCGACGGCTCCTCGGAAGCCGGCGGGCGGTGCTTCTGCCCGCGATCGTAGGATTCTGCCTGTCCGCCACCGGCGGCTGCGGGCCCTCCGCCAGAATCGCCGATGGCACGGACCCGTGGGCATCGAGCGTCGGCCAGTTCGCCCGGCTGGCTGAGCGATATCGCGTCTCCCACCGTGGCCAGATGCCCGCCACCGAAGATGATCTCCGCCGCTTTGCCGGCAGTATGGACGCGGCTGGCCTAGAACTGATCGGAATCGGCAACATCGACAGCTGCTTCGTCTCCGACCGCGACGGTCAACCGTTGGCCATGAGACTTGGACAAGAGTCAGGCACGGGGGGCGACCCCTCGGTCGTCTGCTACGAGCGGGAAGGCCGCGATGGCGTGCGGCTGGTCGGCAAATTGGGAGGTGATGTCGAGGTGGCCGACGAGGCCCGATTTGCCGAGTTGGTGCCCGCTTCCTGAGTCAGGGCGGCCGTCCAACGAGCGACATGGCGACAGGCTGATCTTGCAAAAACTCATGAAAATATTATTTTTGCGGCACTTGGGGATCGCGGGTTAGCCTAGGCCGACGTTTTGGTACTGGCTGTTTTCCTCGAGGGGGATCGACGACATGATGAGCCATTCGGCACTGAAACGTGGTTTTACGCTCGTGGAACTGCTCGTGGTGATCGCGATCATCGCCACGCTGATCGGGCTGCTGTTGCCGGCCGTCCAGTCAGCTCGCGAGGCAGCCCGGCGGACGCAGTGCAAGAACAAGCTCAGGCAGGTCGGCCTGGCGATCCTCAACCTCGAGAACTCGACGAAGGTGTTTCCCACCGGCGGCATTGAGCCCTGGCCGCAGATCGAGTGGTATTCGACGGCATCGAAACCGTTTGGGCCCGACAAGCAGGGGCTTTCCTGGGCATTCCAGATTCTGCCGTATCTTGAAGAGGGAGCGGTCGGCGGCCTGACGCAGACCTCTCAGATCGCAGGCTCACCGATCTCCACTTACTTCTGCCCTACCCGCCGGGCGCCCACATCGTATTCAGAGGGGGCCAACCGGTACTGGCTGATGGACTACGCGAGCGTCCAGCCTGGTCCCTCTCCCTCGGAAACACCCTACTACGCGAGTTACATGCGGATCACCACCGGCAGCCCGACCGAACTTCCGACCACGCTTGGCTGTCGCAATGGGGCGGCGCTCTGGGGTGTAACCACCTACACCAATGACTTCGCACCCAAGCCAGCCGACCAATTGACGGGCCGCTACCTCGGCTTCAAGGGAGTCATCGTGCGAAGCAGTTACCTGCTCACTGGTGCGAATCGCCCGCCGACACAACTCGGCTACGGCGGCCCGGTGAAGATCGGCAAGATCAAGGACGGCACGAGCAAGACGATGATGGTGATCGAGAAGCGGCTGCGGCCGCCCTATCGTCCGGGTGAGGCCGACGACGACCGCGGCTGGTCCGACGGCTGGGACATCGACACGATCCGCACCACGCTCTGCGTGCCCTACCAGGATTCGGTGCAGAGCGTCGCCGGTGGCCGGAATTCCTACACGGCCGGTTCCGCTCATCCCTCGGGGCTCAACGCGGTGTTTGCCGACGGATCAGTCGCCTCGTTCGACTACTCGATCGACATTGAAACGTTTAACCGGCTCGGCCATCGCGAGGATGGCGAGGTCGTGCAGATCCCGTAGCGGCGTATGGACACGCGGGACGGGATCACGGAAACTATCAATTCCGTGATCTCCCGCCTCCGTGGGCCAATCTAGTGGCCGCTGACATTCGTATTTTACTCGTCTCACCCGATCTGATGGCCACCAGCCGGATGGCTGGGCTCTGCCGGGAGGCGGGGGCGTCGCTGGCCACACTGCGAAATCTGGCCGATCCCCCGCCAGTCGGCCCATTCGACGTGGCGCTCCTCGACCTCCAGGCCCTCACCGAGGATCCAGCGGTGGTGGTGGCCCGGGCTCGCTCCGTGATGGCCGGTCAAAACCAGGCCGATCCGCGTCCTGCGATGATCGTGGCCTTCGGGCCGCACGTCGCGAAAGAAAAGCTAGCGCTCGCCCGCGATGCGGGGGCCGACGACGTCGTCAGCCGGGGTGAACTGCTCGGCGGCTTCGCCGGCCTCCTCCGCCGCTGGCTTTCCCCGGCCTAGAAACTTATTTTGGGCGAGCGAACGAGAGACTCGGCAGGCTTGACGATGGAGGCGAGGGGGTCGGCAAATGCTCGAGGAGCATAGGGGCGTATCCTCGCCCGCGACGATCCGAAGGAGTCGTTCCTGCGACCGACCTTTGCCGCCCTCGAGCCGGCGATAAATGCGAGCCGGATGCGTTCTAGGATCCGGCGGCGTCTGGCTTCGTTTCCTGGGCAGGAGCTTCGTCCCGCGTGCCGGGCTCTTCAAGCACGATTTCGTCGAGCATCGTGCCGTCGACATCCTGCCTGAGCACGAGATAGGCGGCCGTGGCGATCGCCCAGAAATAGCCGAAGCCGAACGCTCCGAGCAGGTTCGCCAGTCCGCGGCTCCAGAACCGCAGCATCTGCAGGCCCCAGGCGTCGGCCAGTGGCCCTCCGCCAAAAAGCCCTTCGATCACCGCCTGGGTGCGACCGTGGCCCATGCCAAAACTCGCCGCCCAGATCGCCAGGCTGCCGGTGGCATCGGCAAACAGGCCGGCGGCGGCCAGCGACGGGATCGCCACCACC
>JBJOHE010000351.1:0-4536 GCA_046047895.1 Planctomycetota bacterium
TGGCCAGCACGTCGAGTGATCCGGCGTTGGTATTGAGAAACTGGGTGGTCGTGATCTGCCAGTCGTCGATCCCATAGCCTGGATCAGTGGGCAGGGAGGAACGGTCGACGCTCCAGCCCAACGCGACCTCCATGATGCCCTTGAGATTCGAGAGGTCTCCCACCGTCGTGCCGCTCTGGATCTGGGCGTATTGCGTCAGGCCGCTCGCGCTTTGTCCTCCGCTGATCAAAGTCCAGTCTGCCGGCAGATACGACGTGCCCACCGTCTGTGGATTGGACGAAGGCACATTGGCCGCGCTGGAAACGAGTGCCGATGGATACGGGTTGAACACCGTCAGGTTTCCCGTGACGCCATCGGCCGCGGCCACGTTCACGAAATGTCCAGCATCGCGAACGTAGGTGTTGGGCGGCCCTGACTGTTGTGGCAAGTACCAGCCCACCATCAACGTCGAGAACGCGATCTGGTCGGGCGGGGGCGAGACCTGTTCGTTTGGCGCCAGTTGCTGCCCGAACCAGGTCGCATCCGGGCCCACAGTCGGCGGATTGGTGACGGTGACCTGAGAGAATGTGAAGCGGCCATGGGAAATGCCCTTGGCGGCGAAATACGTCTCGACTGCGGCTTGGAGCCCAATGGGATAGGTGCCGCCAAGCGCGCTCGTGTTGGCCAGTCCTCCGATGACCAGGGCCAGGTTGCCCGCAGCGGCCTCATCGGCCACGTTCCCCGGCGTATAGGTCGGCGGCGCGAGTTGCGTGTAGCCGTTGTGGCCCAAGTAGTAGAGGCCCATGGCCGTCGCCACCGGCCCGCAATAGTTCTCGCCCTCGGCCGGCAGCACACCGCCGTAGGGGCCGAACTGCTTTTGGATGAACGACGGCGTCGTCGTCACGGGGTCGGACCAGCCTTGCCCCACCGCCCGATCGACTGGCACGACAGCCGTCGCCGAGAGCAGGGCGGCGAGCAGCACGCCCCGGGCCGTTCCGCCACGTAAACAAGCCAGGTCACGAGACCATTGCCGGAAAGAGGGGAAGCATATGTGCATTTGGTCGGTCTCTGAAGACGTGTGGCAGAGCGTGAACGACAAAAAAAAGACCGTAGCAAGCTCCCCCGGATACCGCCATCCCGGCTGCCTGGCCGACCTATCCTTTGCAGACAGGTGACGGATCGCTGGCGTGAAACGAGCGTGCCTGCACGCGAGTCGACCTCAGGGCAGGCTGCCGTAAGTATTGGCCTCGACGAGTGGCGGAGCCGTTCCGCAAACTTCGTTCCATGTCGAGTTGACCGATTTTGTTGGGAAACCCAGCCGCGATCCTCAACTCCCACAGCGAATCACCGGTTCACCAGTGATGCAACTCCGCAGCCTTTTCGGAGCGATCGGCATTGCCGCCGTCTGTCTCCCGACACTTTTCGCGGAAGGCCCGCCGGCCAGCTACGACCTCCGCTCGGTGAATGGCGGCACGCAGGCATGGGTGCCTGAGGTCCAAAACCAGGGTGCGGCCGAGGATTGCTGGACCTTCGCCGCCGCCACCGCGATGAACAGCAACCTGCTCAAGACCGGCCTGCTGCCCGCTTCACCCGTCCCGCCACCGATATCGGTTTCCTCCTGGCATCTCTCGACCAACAACGGCGCGCCCGACCAACTCCTCGCCTCCGAGGCGTTTTCGGCCACTTCGAACTGGAGTGGCTTCAACTACCAGGCACTCGGATATGTCACCCGCGGCAGCGGCCAGTGGCAAGTGCCGGGGACGAGCACAGAGGTGATCCCGGGCGTGGGCTTCCGTTACCAGCAAACGATGGGCGGCGGCCCTGTGCTGGATTCCCAAAACCCTCTCAACCCGTTTCCTGCTTCGATCAGCGAAAGGAGCGGCTACCCCGCCTACCTCGGCTCGCTCGTGCCCCCGGCAAACCAACCCATCGCCTACCGCGTGGGCTCGATGCGATTCCACGACCAGGGGTATTCCAACAATGTGCCATTTCCTTCCCCCACCGGAACCACCACACACAACGGTGCCAGCATCGACACCTTCACCTTCGACCACGGAGCCGCGGCTCCGCAGGTGGCGGCGGTAAAAAACGCGATCCTCGGCAACGGCGCCGCGACCACCTGCATGAATGGCGAGGGGAATTTCCAATACGGCGTCGGAGCTTCCGGAAACACAACCCAGTATTTCAACGACCAAACCGCCCCGGCCTGGCTGACCCACGTCGTCACCATCATCGGCTGGGACGACGACCACACGATCACCGATCCCAGCACCTCCGCCACCACCACCGGAGCGTGGCTCGTGCAAAACAGTTGGGGAACCGGGACAAACAGCGACGGAACCTTCTGGGCTTCCTACAACGACGCCGTCATCGGCCGCGTCGGCGTTTCCACCTACACGATGCTCGACAACGCGCCCTACTCCAGCACGGTGATCCAGAACGAACTCGGGCCAACCCGCATCGGTTCTTTTTTCGACTCCATCTGGGCAGGGCCGACCACCAGCCTTCCGATCCCCTCGGGCATGCCCACCGTCGCCCACCACACCGCCGCCGCCGTGCTCACCCCCGCTTCCGACGGCGAACTCCGAGCGATTGGCCTCTTTACCCAGCTTGCCAATGTGCTGATCGACGTCGCGATCTACGAAACCTGGGACAACGGCCCGTCCGGCTTCCTCGGTGGCAGCCGTTACACGCTCGACGACATTGGCTACTTCCAAGTCGAACTCCCCGAATCCCTCACCCTGACAGCCGCCGACAGCATCGTCGTGCAGCTCACCTATCTCGACGCGCTCACTCTCGATCCCGCCCTCGGCGCGCTGGGAATCACCATCGGAGGGTCGGGGTTGAACTTCGACAGCAGCACCAACAGTGTGGCAAGCGGACTCTCCTACTACCTCGACGGCTCCGCGTGGACCGATTTCGCCACGCTGGAATACCCGCTGGCCGAAGGCCCCGGCGGAGTCACCGGTGGAGTCCTTTTTCTCAAAGGCATCACCGCCGTGCCCGAACCCTCCACGCTGCTGCTCGTTCTGGTGGCCGCCACGATTGGGATGTTCCGTCTTCGCGTGGGAGGAAAAACCTTTCATGTCGCTGCACGACGAATTGATCGTGGTCCGGAGGCGTCGGAAAGAGCCGGCCACATCTGCAGATGACATTTTGAAGCTCGCTACGAGGTGCTGAGGAGTTTCTTCGCACCGAATGTCTACCGCAACCACGACCGCACCAACGACACCCCCACAATCCACGAGCCGGTCCACAACAACCAACCCCACAACTCAAAACTCCCCCAACGCCGCCCAGAGGCTTCGCCCCACTTTTTTCCCCGTGAAACTCTCCTTCACGTGGCTGGGCGTCCGAAAGACCCTCGCCCCCGAACAACGCACGACAGCCGCCTGAGCGTTCCATGCCGACCGCGAACTGCTCTCGGCCGGACGACACCAACTGGACCGGGGCCGAGATCAAGTCGTGCTGCAGGCTCGCATCGCTCTTGGACGTGCCGCTCGTTCGGGCTGCCCAGAACGTCGTACCCGTGGCTGTCACTGCGGGCGACAAGATCGAGGGGCTACGCCATTGGGCTTCCGGTCGGTGCCTGTCGGCGGATCGGGCGGGAGTGTATTCGCGGGCGGAAGGCGAAATGGGCGAGGCAGGCCAAGTGGACCGCCTCCAACGTCAATGCCATCATCCGCCGGACGATCTACCGGGGCTTTGAGACCCACCGGACGAAGGTCGCCAAGCGGAAGCTCCGCACCTGGAAGTCGGAGAATGTCTGGAACGACGAGGACAAGATTCAGAAGCGGGAGAGCCCGCACCTCCGGATCGTGTCCGACGCGCTCTGGTACCGGGCCAACGAGGTCGTGGACGGCCGGCGGGTGTTCAAGGAGCCGATCCGCGGGTGGAGGTTCCACGCAAGCGTTGCCAACTGATTGTTCTCTAGAGTCGCCGGAATGCCTCCATCAATTCCGCCGACATACGAAACCCGGCTGCTTCGAGCATTCTCAGGGATTCGTCAACGGCCGGTCCAAAACCATTTTTCTTTGCCGCAAGCAATATGCCAATAGTGCCGGTGACTCGAATCCCCAGGCCTGCAGCGACGAGCCTGGCCTGCAGATCGTCCAAGACGATCAAGTCTGCCTGCGATTCGTATGCCAAGGTAATCGCCGCAGTCTCACCGCGGCCGAGTTCAGGACGGAGCGATGAGCTCTTCGGGTTAGGCTCGGTCACTATCCAGGCTGCTCCCGTCAAGAACGTGGATAACGGATGTGCATCTCCGCCGGCAAGGAGTTCATCAAGAACTGCTTGAGGCCGCACTACCGACCCGAAGAGTTGGCGTAGCAACTCGACTTGTCCAATCCGGTCGAGCGCTATGAAGGCTGAGGTATCAACGATGACTCGCATCTGCGATCGCCTTCACATCCGCAGCCAGTTCATCAGCGGTCTGTTGGAAAACACTGACGCCATGCTGACCGCACAGGGCGAGGAATTCGGCTCGTGGCACTCCAGCCAGTTCCGCAGCCATGCCTCCCGAGATGCGGCCGCACTCAAACATCTTGAGAGCCG
>JBJOHE010000352.1:0-11198 GCA_046047895.1 Planctomycetota bacterium
AGACGCCCCGCCGCCATTGTCGAGCATCGATATCGGCCACATATGTGCGGGTGGGAAACTGGAGCGACTGGTAATAGTCAGCCGGCTGATACGGCTTCACGCTCGGGCCGCCGATGTCTTCGAGATTGAGGATGCCGGCGATCGCCAAGGCATTGTCGCGGACAAACTCCGCCTCCAGCCGCCGCGGGTTCTGCGAGGCCAGCAGCCGATTGGCCGGATCGATCGCCAGAGCCGCGGGCTGCAAGACGCTCGACTGGCGGTAGGTATGGCTGGTGACGATCAGTCGAATCATATGCTTGAGGTCCCAGCCCGAGTCACGAAACTCGCAGGCCAGCCAGTCGAGAAGTAGTGGATGCGAGGGCAGTTCGCCCTGCGAGCCGAGGTCGTCAACGGAGGAACTGAGCGCTGTGCCGAAGAAGAGTGCCCATAGCCGGTTCATCACGGCCCGCGGTGTGATCGGGTTGATGTCGGACACGAGCCAGTTGGCAAGATCGAGCCGCGTGAGCCGCCGCTCTTCGCTGCTCTCGATCCGCCCGGGAAGAAAGCCTGGCGTCGCAGGCAGCACGACCGGGCCCGACTCGTTCTGCCAGTCGCCCCGCGGCAGCACGCGGACTGTGAGGGGAGTCGACGTCGCCTCGGTGACCAGCGTCCAGGTTTGTCCCTCGAACAGGGCGTCGAGGTCCTTCGCAAGAGTGTGCACCTGATCGAAGGCTGCAGGATCGAACGCCGTCCCGAAAAAGAAGGCGGCCGTGGCCAGAGCGGCCTGATCGGGTGAGCGAGCCGCGACGGGCGTGCTCAGCGCCGATCGAACGGCCGCGTCAGCCGCCAGCAGCGGATCAACCGCCCCCAGCGGGCTCGCGGCGATCCGCACGGGCAGCTTGCCGTCGCCGCCGATCGTGGCAACAAGCCGCTCACCGGGGGCGAGCGTTACCGGGTCGGTCAGCCACCAGGCTTCGAGCGGTGATGAACCCTCAGCCAGATCAAACGGCAGTCGCCATTCGCTCGCGAGCCCCGGCACCTCAAAGCCCGAGCGATAGACCGGCCGCTTAAGCGTCGCTTCACCGGCCAGGAGTCGTATCGGCCGCGGCCTCCCCTCGGCGGCATGAATGGCGAGCGACAGCGTGAGCCGGCTCCCGGCAACCGCCGCCCGCTGCGCGGGCTCGAGCGTCTCGAGATCGGCCGTGAGCCGCACCGCCGCGATCGCAGGGAGGCCGTCGAGCGGCACCCTGAGCTCGATCGCCTCACCACGTCCGAGCGGCTTCCCGCTCGATACCGCGTGGGCGGGCGACACCTTCGCCTCCCGATTGGGAAGGGGCTTGCCATTCCTCGTGATGCGAATTTCGGCCGGCACGATCGGAAGCCAGCCGTCTGCGTGCGCCTCGAGGAACGCCGCGACCTGCGGCTCCCAATTCGCCTGGGCTGCTCGGGCCGCCGGGTCGGCGGCAAGCCGCTGGGCAATGTCTCGTACCTGTTCATCGAGCCGCTGTTGAAGCCGGTCATGCCGCTTCTTGAGCCAGCGGCTCTCGACCCGGATTTCCGGCGGGAATGGGTGTTCGTTGTCGAAACCCCGCAGTTCCGGCTCGGGGGTGTAGTCATAGCTGCTGTACACGCCCCACTGCTTCACATCGGCAAAGAACGCCTGTAGCTCGTAGAAGTCACGGGCGGTAATCGGGTCGAACTTGTGATCGTGGCACTCGGCACAGCCAAACGTGCTACCAAACCAGGCCGCCGCCACGCTCCGCACCCGCTCCGCGCCGTACTTGGCAAGGTATTCCTTCGGCTGCGCACCCCCTTCGCGGGTCACCATGTTAAGCCGGTTGTAGCCCGTAGCCACGAGCTGTTCGATCGTCGGATCGGGCAGCAGGTCTCCGGCAAGCTGCTCACGGGTGAAGTCGTCGAAGGGCTTGTTGGCGTTAAACGCGTCGATGACGTAGTCACGGTACGGAAAGATCCGTTGGTTTTGATCACCATGAAAACCGACCGTGTCTGCAAAGCGGGCGATGTCGAGCCACCACACCGCCATCCGCTCGCCGTAGTGAGGCGAGGCCAGAAGTGCATCGACCAGTGCCGTGAACGTCGGCGGTGTACCCCCGGCTGGCAGCGCAGCCTCGAGCGGGAGCCCGGTAAGATCGAGGGCGAGCCGCCGCGTCAGAACATGCGACGGGGCTTCCGCCGCGGGCTCGAGCCCCTTGGCCGCGAGGTCAGCCTGAATGAAGGCATCGATCGGATGTTTCGCCGTCACAGGCTCAGGTACCGCTGGCCGCGAGAGCGGTGCATACGCCCAGTGGGGCTGGTACTCAGCCCCCTCGGCAATCCAGCGTCGGATGAGTTCCTTCTGCTCCTTGGAGAGCGGTTTGTGGGCCGACTCCGGCGGCATCGGGTCGTCGGTGTCGACGATCCGCTGAAAGACCCCGCTTGAGTCGGGATCGCCCGGCACGATCGGCACCACGCCCCCCTCGGTCTCCTCGAGCGCCGTCTCGCGAACATCCAGCCGCAATCCCGCTTCGCGGGTGCCGGCGTCGTTGCCATGGCAGTGAAAGCAGGTGTCGCTCATGATCGGCCGAATGTCACGGTTAAACGACACCGGCTCGGCGGCAGTGTTCACCGCCAGGAGCACCAGCGAAACCAAGAAGCCGACCCGAAACAGCCGATTCCATGGGGCGTGCAATCCAGCGACTTCGCATCCGTTTGCCATTGGCTGATTCCGGTGAAAAACGTGGTTCTCCGCCATGAGCGCCTAGTTCTCGTCAAACAGCAATCCCTGCAGGGACGCCGGCCTGGGCTTTTTCTTCTTCTTTCGGTCTCTTCCCTGCTTTTTCTCCGGCCTGACCGGCGTGGTGTAGTGGGGGGAGGGAGTGTGTTCAGCGGTCATCACGGCCTCGATCCGCTGAACAACGTCCGGGTGCTCGCTGGAAACATCCCGGGTCTCCGCCGGGTCGGCCTCCAGATCGTAAAGCTCGAGCGGGGCGGCGGTGCCGAGCCGGTATCCCTTCCACTTGTCGATCCGCACCGCCTGCTGGAAGTGAGGCTCGTAGATCTCGAAATAGAGGCTCTCACGGCCCGCGGCATTCGGGCTGCCGAGTAGCGTACCCATGAGGGAGACGCCATCGTGTCCCGGCGGCGCAGTCACACCGGCCACTTCGGCAGCGGTTGCCAGGAAATCCACGTGAGAGGTGAGGAGGTCGCTCGAGCCGCCGGGCTTGATCTTTCCCGGCCAGCGGGCGAGAAACGGCGCGCGGATTCCGCCCTCGTAGAGCATCCGCTTCCAGCCGCGAAGGCCTCCAGTGCTGCCAAGCGGCTCAACGAATTGCGAGTTGGCGCCGTTGTCTGAACTGAAGATCAACAGCGTGTTGTCATCGATCCCCAGCGACTTGAGTTTCTCCATAATCCTGCCGACATCCCTGTCAATGAGCGTCACCATCGCGGCGTAGTTTTTCACCATCTGTTTCCAAGGCCTGTTGGTGTAGGGCGCGTCGTCCGGGATCACGTATGCGCCGTGCGGGGGGGTCCAGGCGGCGTAGCAGAAGAACGGCCGGTCCTTGTTTTGCTCGATGAACTTGAGCGTCTCGTCCGCGATGAGCGTGTGTGAATACTCCGCCCAGGACTCCTCGCCGTCCTGGCGGATCGGCACGCTCTCGCTGTTGCGGACAAGATGGTCGGTGAAGTAGTCGTGGGCGTGCACCTGGGCGTAATAGCCGAAAAAGATGTCGAACCCCTGCTTCTCCGGCACGCCGGTGGTTCCGGGATTCCCCAATCCCCACTTCCCGAACCCCCCCGTCGCGTAGCCGGCGTCATGCAACAGCCGGGCTACGGTCATCTGGCCAGGCGGCAGCGGCAACAGGCCGTCATTGCTGCTGTTGGCACGGCGGATGCAATGACCCGTATGCTTCCCGGTCATCAGTACGCAACGCGTCGGTGCGCAGACGGCGCTGCCACTATAGGCCCGGGTAAATCTCATGCCTTCGGCCGCCAACCGGTCGATGTTCGGCGTGCTGCCGTAGCGGCAGCCATAGGCTGAGAAATCCCCGATTCCCGCGTCATCGACGAGAATAAAAATGATGTTGGGCTTGTCGGTCGCGTGCAGCGATGACGCGACGCAGAACGCGGCAAGCATCGCGGCAACGAGAGAATGGACTTCTTTCATCAGATCGTTCGCTCAGGTGGTGGTACGTGGGGCGGTGCGGTCGAGAACGAGTGGCTGATCTGCAATCCAGCACAGCGTCTTTTTCTCGACTGCTGCCCAAGGTCAGCGATCATGCAACGGGCGTCATTCGGCTGAAGGGATACCGGGGATGGTCCTGCGGAGGAGGGAGCGGAATCGCTCGAGCGTGGCGAGTTGCCCGGGATCCGTCACGAGATTCCTCCACTCGTTGGGATCTGCCGAGTGGTCGTAAAGTTCCTCCGCGCCGTTGTTGTAGCGAATGTAGCGATACTGTTCGGTACGCAGCGTCCAGTGTTGCTTAGCCGCATTGTCGTAGTCATCCTTCGACATTTGATGCTGGGCATTCTCATCGGCGTGGACCATCGAGAGCGCGAACTCCGGTCCGGTCCATGCGCGGAAGGACGGATCCTCGAGGAAGGGGCGAACGCTGTGGCCGTCGAGCGGCTTGCCCCTCGGGTTTTTGACGGTGTCACCCTCCAATCCACACAGATCGACGAGCGTAGGGTAGAGGTCGATCAGGCTGATTGGATGTTCGGCGATCTTGCCGCGTTGTGAAACGCCTGGGGCCCGAACGACGAAGGGGACCCGGGTCGCTTCTTCCCACGGGGAGTTTTTGAACAGGAAGTTCTTCTCGCCGTTGTGCCAACCGTGGTCGCTCGTAAAGACCACGACGGTATTGTGAGCCAGCCCGGACTGTTCGAGTGCGTCGAGCACCGTACCGATGCAGTCGTCGGCCGCCGCCACGCAGGCGAGGTAAGCCTGCCGGTATTTCGTCAAGGCGGTGTCGCGGTCGGGGAAGGATTCCAGCAGCGTGCGATAGTAGCGCAATCCCTTGACGCCCCCGGTGAAGACCTCGTGAAAGTGCGTGTCCTTCCAGTCATCTTCGGGCAGCGGCGGCAGTTTGATCGTGTCGAGCGGGAAGCGGTCGAAATACCTCTGCGGCGCATGCAGCGGCGTGTGGGGTCGAATGAACCCGACCCCGAGAAAAAAGGGCTTTTCCGACTTGTCTTGGGCGAACTCCATGAGCCGCCCGGCGGCCCAGGCGGCCACTTTCTCATCGGGCGTCGGGTCGCGATCATCGTCGCTCCGGTAGCGCATCGGTGATCCCTTCGCCCAGCCGCCGTATTGCCACTCGCCAGTGTCCTTCAGATCGACCAGCGGGCCGAAGGAACCGTCGACTGAGCCATTCTTGTTGAACGGTGCGGGGACGCTCGGGTGGACGCCGCGCTTGCCGTCAAAGACGGGCGTCGGGCCGTAATCGGCCGTCAGCGGATAGGCATCCCAGTCAGACTCCCGATGGTGGTGCATCAACTTGCCTGAGCCCTCCACTTGGTAGCCATTCGCGCGGAAATGCTCCATCAGCGTGCGGGAGTTCCTCAGCACCGGGTTCTTGAACCACGGAGCCCAGAACAGGTTGCCGGAAGTGCTGGGGAGGATGCCGGTGAGGAAACTCGCCCTCGACGGGGCGCAGACCGGGTTGTTCGAGTAGGCGCGGCGAAAGGAAACGCCGGTCGCAGCAAGTCGGTCGATGTGCGGTGTGAGGGCTTGCGGGTCGCCGAGATGGCCGATCGACGTGTTGAGGTCGTCGCAGACAATCAACACGACGTTTGGGCGGGCGGCGCCGAAAGCGATCCCGGCCATCAGCAGAACGGCACACAGAAGTGTGATCGTGCCCAACTGGCTTCGGCCGGAAACACGGTGCCTCACCGGCCATGATGGATGAAGCGAGGAGTTCATCTGGACCCTGGGTTTTTCCTGCGCCATGACTCCAATTGCCGCGGGTTGGTGTAACGGGGTTGCTCGTTGTCGAGCCACGCACGGTAGAACTCAAACTTCACATCAGCCCACTGCTTGCTTTCGTCCCATTGGGGTTCGGTGAGTTCCGCTCTCCATGCGTCGAGTGCTTTCCGCAACCGCCTCACGGTGTCAGGGTCTTCTTTCGATAGATCGTGCGTCTCACCGATGTCATCCACAAGGTTGTAGAGACGCCAGCCGACCTTGTCGTGGCCGATCAGCTTGAAATCTCCAGAGCGGGCGGCGTTCTCGCTGTCGCGATGCCAGAACAAGATGTCATGCGGATCGCCCTCCTTCTCATTCGTCAGGTAGGGCAGAAGGTTCACGCCGTCGAGCGGCTCGCCGTGGCTGACAGGTGTATCAGCCGCGGCGGCAGCGGTCGGGTGGATGTCCATCGCCGAGACGAGGCCACCAAACCTTGTCCCGGGTTTCAGTCGGTTGGGCCACGAAACGATAAAGGGGGTGCGGTGCCCGCCCTCGAATTTTGTACCTTTCACGCCCTTGAGCGGGGTGTTGTCGCTGTTGTTCTCCAACGGGCCTCCGTTGTCGCTGAGGAAGAAGATCAGCGTGTTTTCACGGAGTTTGAGTTCCTCGAGTGTGTCGAGGACACGGCCCACGCCGCGATCGGCAGCCCACAGCATCGCGGCGAGCTTCTGCCGCGGGTGTCCCTCGAACCTCTTGAGGTCGTCGGGCTTCGCCTGCATCGGCGTGTGCGGCGCGGTGTAGCCAAGCACCATGAAAAAGGGCTGCTCGCGGGGTTGCCGCAGAAAGGTGATCGCGGCGTCAGTAAAGTGGTCGGTGAGGTAGCCCTGCCACTCGACGGTCCTTCCGTTGTATTCGATCGACTTCGTGTCGCCGGGCTTATCGTCGGATCCATTGGGAAAGTAACTGCGGGAGCCCTCCAGCAGGCCGTGGAACTCATCGAACCCGCGGCGAGTCGGATGGTACGGGCCGGGGTTGCCGAGGTGCCACTTGCCGACATAGTAGGTCTTGTAACCGGCGGACTTCATCGTGTCGCCGATGGTTTTCTCGGATGGATCCATACCCTTGCCGTGCGGGGGTACGTTGTTGTGATGGCCGAACCGCTGCTGGTAGCGGCCGGTCATGAGCGAGGCACGGGAGGGGCTGCAGGTGGTTCCGGAAAGGTGCGCATCGCTGCAGACGATCCCGGATTCCGCCAGTCGGTCGATGTTCGGTGTCTCGATTTCACGGCTGCCCATAAATCCGAAGTCGTGATAGCCGGCGTCGTCGAGCAGGATCACGAGCACATTGGGACGTTGTTCTTCAGCGAACACGGCCGCTTGGCCGAGCATCCAGATGAGGGCGAGGGTGGCGTGGGTCTTCATGGTGTCCGAACGGTTGGGATTCAGCCAAGCAGTCAACAGAAATATCGCTCCGATCATACCGGTGCACCCTGGCCACCCGTTATGGGCAACCCCCTTCCCCAGCCCACACCGCACACACGGCCCCCTGGAAACGTGATGGCAGCGATCCGGGCGTCGGCGGTATTTCGTGATTTCACATCGATTCCTTCCAGGCCCTGTCGGGAGCGTTGGCACTTCGCCATTCTGCGAGGTGGGCCTTGAGCCGTTTGACGATCTCGGGTTGTTCGGCGGCGAGGCTGGTTTGCTCACCGATATCTGTGGAGAGACGATAGAGTTCGTCGGGCTTGTCACCGGATTTCCAGTCGAGCAGCTTCCAATCCCCGGCCCGGACGGCAGCGGCCGTTCGATCCTCCCAGCAGAGCGACTGATGGGGCGCGTCAGCCTCGGCTCCTGTGAGGAAAGGCATCAGATCAATGCCATCCAGCAGTTTGGGATGCTTGGTGGGATCGCCCCCAGCGAGCTTGACGAAGGTGGGGTAGAGGTCGAGGGTGATGACCGGGTGGGAAAAGGTCTCACCTTGCGGCAGCGTGCCAGGCCAACTCAGGACGAAGGGAACGCGAACACCACCCTCGTAGAGCACGCCCTTGTGCCCGCGCAGCGGGCCATTGTCGGCGTGAATCTTGGTCGCCCCCCCGTTGTCGTTTGAGAAAACGACGAGCGTGTTCTCGCGCAGGTCGTTGCTGTCGAGGTAATCGAGGAGGCGGCCGACACTGCGGTCGAGGGCGGCCGTCATGCCGCCGAGCGTGCGCCGCTTGGGGTCTTCGAGTTTGCGGTACGGCTTCGCATCCGCGTCGAGTGCCTGGAGCGGGTCGTGCACCGCGTGGTGGGCGAGATAGACGAAGAAGGGTTTCTCGCTGCCCCGGCTCCGCTCGATGAACTCCAGAGCCCTGTCCGTGAACAGGTCCGTGGTGTAAAAGTCCAAGGACGACTCATCGACGACCCTCTCGTTTTCCCGCAGCAGGAACGCCGGGTTGTCGCCCTTTTTGTGGCCCCGAGGCCAGGGGGTGTAGAAGCGGTGGCCGCCGAGGAAACCGAAGAAGTAGTCGGCCCCCCGCTTGTTCGGGTGATTGCCAGGGCTCATTCCTACGTGCCACTTGCCGAAGGCAGAGGTTTCGTAACCCTGCGACTTGATGGCTTCGAGCATCGTCGGGTGATCGCGGGGAACCTCGAACGAAAAGTCGTTGTGATAGACGCCGAAGCGTTGTTGGTAGCGGCCGGTCAGCAGGCCCGCACGCGACGGAACGCAGACTGCTCCCGAGACGTAGCCGTTGCTGCAGACAACGCCCTCGCGGGCCAGGCGATCGAGGTTCGGCGTCTTGAACTCGGGCGAGCCCTGAAACCCAAAGTCGCGAAACCCCGCATCGTCGGAAAAGATGAAGACGATGTTCGGCGCGGCGTGGAGCGGTAGGCAGGCGAGGAGGAGAACGAGACGGAGGATAGCTTTCATAGGAGGGAGACCTGCGGGAATACTACGCACAGACACTTCAGGATTGGCGTCATGCTGGAGGCCAGGACGTCAACCTACTCGACATTCGTGAGCTTCACGCCGAGTTGGGCGGAAAGCATGTTCCTGAGGTGCTGCACGGTGGATTTTTGTGCGGGATCGGCGGCCAGGTTGGTCCATTCGTACGGGTCGCCGTCGTGGTCGTAGAGTTCTTCTGCGCCGTTCTTGTAGCGGATATAGCGCCAACGCAGGGTGCGAATTGAATGGTTGTGGCCGAGCGTGTCGGGGCCGCCCCCGTTCACCGTCGTCAAAGCCGCTTCCGGGCCATCCCATCTGCCGGATGAGGGGTCAATGAGAAACGGCCTGAGGCTGTGGCCGTCCAACGGTCTGCCCATCTCGTTCTTGACCGTCTCGCCCTTGAGGCCGCAGAGATCGACGAGCGTGGGGTAGAGATCGATCAGGCCGATCGGATGTTCGGCGATACCGCCAGGCTTGGTAATGCCGGGAGCCCGAACGATGAACGGGACGCGGGCGGATTCCTCCCACAGGACGTTCTTGCCGACCCACTCCTTCTCACCCATGTTAAAGCCGTGATCACTGGTGAGAATGATGATGGTGTTCCCACTGAGCCCATTCGCGTCGATTGCCGTGACGACGCGAGCGACCTGCTCGTCAACCGAGGCAATGCATGCGAGGTAGGCCTGGGTGAAAAGCCGGAGGCCCTGCTCGAGCGAAGGATAGGACTTTCCGAGCAGCCGGTAGATGCTCTTCGAACCACCAACCCATTGGTAGGTGTCATCGTTATCATTCGCTTTCGTGACAGGCAGTTGCACCTGATCGATGGGAAACATGTCGAAATACTTCTGCGGAGCGTGCAGGGGCGTGTGCGGCCGCAGAAAGCCGAGGGTGATAAAGAATGGCTCTGGGGAGTTCTCTTTTCCTCGTTTTTTCAGCCATTCCACGGCCCAGTCGGCAGTCAGTTCATCCGGAGTACGGTCGCGGTCATCTTCGCTGACGTACCGCCAGGGTTTGGGGATCTTCCGCCAGCCCTCGGTCACCCATCCCGTCGCGGGGTCGCCGTCAGCGGCATAGGGAACATTTGCAAGGGAGCCGAAGCTACCGTTGAGCCGGCCGATGTCGCCAAAGGGCTTCGGCATGTCGGGGTGGGTGCGCTTGCTCTTGCCATCCCAGACGATCGGGCCGTAGTCGGTGCTGCGAACGTACTCTGGCCAGCGATTGCGAGCTTCGCTGTCGTAGTGTAGGACCTTGCCCGCGGCGATGGTGGTATAGCCGTTTTCGTGAAACAGCTCGGGGATCATCTTGACCCCGGATTGCACTGGGTTCTTGGTGGTCGGATCGAACCCGGCGTTTTTGGTGGTGTGGCTGTAAAGCCCAGTGAACAGGGAAGCGCGGGACGGCGCGCAGATGGGATTGCTGCTATACGCGCGGCGGAACATCACCCCGGACTCTGCCAGCGATTTCAATCCCGGCGTCCTGGCCTGGGGATGCCCCTCCATGCCCTCGACGTAGTCGTTGAGGTCATCGCAGACGATGAGCACGACATTGGGACGCTCGCCGGCGGATGCACTACCGGCGATGCCGAGGGAAGTCAGGATGGCGATCGCCAGACTGACCGTGCGTTGCAATTTCTTCTGCATTTGGGGGTGATCTTGTGAGGCGGGACTCAGGATCGGGTCGGAAGCAAAAAACCGAAACCTGTGGAAGAAGTGGGAAGTAGATTCCATTTCATGCATGGCCCCGGGCTCCACCGGATGCAATCCCAAGTTGATTGTACAATCATGTTTTTGACGAGTTCCTCAAGTGGTCCGGCTTTCGCACCAGGTCGCATCCGTCGCTGCGTCCGTTTTGACACTCATCCAATCTCTGAACATGACTCACCTTCAATTGAGACCATTCCTCCTCTCCGGCCTCCTCTGGTTTGGAATCTGCTCGGTCGCCGCCGCCCTACCCGCCCTCAAGATCGTGGACGGCCGAATCGTCGACCCAGAGGGCAATTCCGTGACTCTCAAGGGCTGCAATCTCGGAAACTGGCTCATCCTCGAACCCTGGATGTTCGATCTCCCCAAGTTCGGCGCACACGATGAACACGGCATCGAGGCCGTCTTGGCCGAGCGGTTCGGCGAGATCGATAAGGAACGGCTGATGGCGGTGCATCGTGACTCATGGATTACGGAAAATGACTTTCCTGTCATCCAATCCTTCGGCATGAACTTCGTTCGTCTACCGTTTGAGTATCAAATCCTCGAGGATGACGACCGACCAAAACAGCTGAAGCCCGATGCCTTCAAATACCTCGACCGCTGTATTGGATGGGCGGAAAAGTACGGGATGTATGTGCTGCTCGACCTGCACGGTGCCGTGGGGCGACAGAACAAGTACGGGCACTCCGGTC
>JBJOHE010000353.1:0-4039 GCA_046047895.1 Planctomycetota bacterium
CCGCGTGCTTCCGGTCACGAGGGCGGTTCGGCCCGCGAGCGTGGGCGACGATCCGGGCAGCTCACCGTTCATGGACCGCTCGCATCCGCTTCGGCTCCGGCATCGGCCGCAGTGAGTGGCACGATGAAGCAGGCTGCCTCTTCGGCGTTGCGGAGGAGCAGGCGGTCGCCCGAGAGGGCGGGATTGTTCCAGGTCTGACCGGAGAGCGCCGGCAGCCGGGCGAGTTCCTCCCGCTGCTCCGGCCGGCAAGCCACGAGCACCACGTCACCGTCCTCGGCCTGCACGACGAGCAGCCCACCCACCCGCAGCACCTGGCCCTGGCCGTAGCGGCCCCCCTTCCACCGTCGCTTGCCGTCCTCGAGCCGCACGCATTCGAGGATGCCGTCGGAGAGCCCGTAGGCATGACCGTCGTGGATGGCGACGTTCGTGAACTTCGTCTTGAGCAGCCCGGCCTGTCGCCAGATCGGCCGCACCACAACCGCAGCCGGGCTCGATTCATCCACGGCGAACACGCCGGCTCCGATTCCGTATCCCTTTGAAATGAAGATTCGATCGCCGTCGAGCACGTGGGGCTGCGAGCAGGTAGCGTCGGAATTCGAGTGGCCCGGCCAGTCGAAGCCCCAGAGTTCTTCGCCCGACGCGGGGTCGTAGGCGGTCACGTTCGACTCGTTGGCAGTCAGCACCACCTCCCGGCCGCCGACCGCGACGAGCTGGGGAGTGACGTAACTGATCTGATCGCGACCGGCCATCCAGCGGCGGCTGCCATCCACCCGGTCGTAGCCCACGAGCGACACGAACGGGCGGCCTCCCTCCGGCCGCAGCACGGGCCCGCCCCCCGGCACGATCACGAGCGAGTCGGTCACCAGCGGCGACCCCGCCCTACCCCAGGTCACGGCGGCCGCATGAGCCTCGGGATCGAGCCCGAGATCCTTCACGATGTTTTGCTTCCACACCACCCTGCCCGTCGCCCCGTCAATCGCATGGAGCCAGCCGGTGGCGCCGGTCGCATAGACGATCCCGTCGCGAATCGTAGGCGTGGACCGCGGCCCCACACCGCCGAGCACGGTCTCATGCCGGCCCCGCTCGCCCACAGCCCACTCGAGGCTACCGTCGGCGACGGATCTACAGGTGATGAGTTCTTGATCACCCCGCTGCTCGAGCGTGACGGCATGATCACCGCAGATCGCAAAGCCACTCCAGCCCGCGCCGATCGGTGTTCGCCAGACTTCCCGGGGCGGCCGGGCCGACCAGTCGGAATCGATCTGGGGCCGCTCGATCGCCGCCGAGCCCTCCGGGCCGAGGAAGCGGGGAAAGTCGTCGGAGGTGGGTTCCCAGGCGGCCCCCGCCGCCGCCACGACAGGCTCGGCCGCAGGCAACAGGCGGTCGCGGGAAGGCATCCAGCGAAGCCGGAGTTCGGGCACAAGGTCGCCGCTGACCCGCTCGATCCGAAACAAGGCGGCGGCCGCCGCGATCATGAGCAGGAGCCCATACCCGACGGCCCGCTTCAGCATTGACGAATGGCCGCTCTCTCGCAGAAACCAGACCACGACCGAGAGCAGGCCAAAGAAGCCGAGGATCAGCGTGATAATGTTCCGGACCGCGTGATCGACGATCGACCCGACCACCGGTTCGAGCAGTCCTGTCCGCACCAGCGCGATCGCCGCCAGCAGCGAGGTCGCTGTGATCCAGACCCGCACCGGTGGCAGGAGGGGACGTTCGCCTGATGGGCGGGCGGGACGGGCGGAGGGCGGCATGGCAGTCCTTGGAACGAAGGGAGCATTATTGCCGCTCCTCCGAGGCCCGACTACACTCGACCGGTTTGACGGGCCCAAGCCGCCCCGGCATACGCAGGAACGATCTCATGCTCACCGAAGACGCGTCCGAACGCTCGGCCCCCGGCCGACCTCGGCCGGTCGCGTCGCCTTCGGCGGTCGGTCCCTCGACGGCGGCCGTTCACGCGGGTGAGGCCCGGGAGAAGCCCGGCTTCTCGATCACCGATCCGATCTATGCGTCGAGCACCTACACCTTCGCCGACACCCAGGCGATCATCGACTTTCTCGAACAGAAGCAGACCCGCGAAGAATACGGCCGCTACGGCAATCCCGGCGAGAAAGTGGTGGAGCAAAAGCTCGCCGCGCTGGAGGGGGGAGAGGAGGCCGTGCTGTTCGCCAGCGGCATGGCCGCCTTCGTGGGCCTGCTGATGGCCCACGTCGACGCGGGCGACGAGATCATCTTCTTCGACGAGTGCTATCACCGCAGCCGTGAGTTTTGCCGGAAGCATCTGACCCGGTTCGGCGTGGCGTACCGGGAAGTGCCCACCTGCGACTACGAGGCGATGGAAGCGGCGATCGGCCCGCGGACCAAGTTCCTGATCAGCGAATCGCCCACCAACCCGCACCTCAGCGTGGTCGACATCGAGCGGTTCGCCGAGATCGGCCGCCGCCGCGGCGTGTTCACGATGATCGACGCAACCCTCTGCACGCCCTACAACCTCCGGCCCCTCGACGCAGGCGTCGACTTCGTGCTCCACTCCGCCACCAAGTATCTCGGCGGTCACAACGACCTGCTGGCCGGCGCCGTGATCGGCGGCACCGAACTGCTCGAGCCAGTTCGTCGACTCCGGGGCATCATGGGGGGCGTCAACTCGCCCCACAACGCCTATCTGCTCGAGCGGGGCCTCAAGACGCTCGCCCTGCGGATGGAGCGACACAACGCCAACGGCCTCGCGGTGGCCCGCTTCCTGGAGGGCCATCCCCGCGTCGCCCAGGTGCTCTACCCCGGTCTCGAGAGCCATCCCTTCCACGAGGTCGCACGCCGCACAATGCGGGGCTGCGGAGGCCTGATCAGCTTCTTCGTGAAGGGACGCGCCGGCGGCCCGGCCAGCTGGCGTGAGACCGCCGACGTGGTGGACGCGGTGCGAATTCCTCGCATCGGCCCGAGCCTCGGCGGCGTGGAATCCCTGATCGAGCAGCCGCTCGTGATGAGTTATTGGAACTACTCGCCCGAAGAGCGGGCCGGCTTCGGGATCCCAGACAACATGATCCGGCTCGCCTGCGGCATCGAAGACGCCGACGACCTGATTGCCGATCTTGCCCAGGCCCTCGAAAGCCCCGGCCGCGCCGGCTGAGTCGAAGCGACGCCCCCCGAGCCAGTGATCCACCGGTGCCCGCGAGGCTCGGGGTGGCGGAGCACATGCCATGATTTCGTCGGCCCGTGGGGTTCCAGTTGGCCAGTGGGGGCAGGCTTGCAGCCTGCCCGAATCCGGGCTGCTGCTCAGCTCGGGAACCCCTTGGAGGAGAGCCCGTATTCCGCAGGCTACAAGCCTGCGGCCACCGGTCTGCTCGCCCAACGCCTCGAGTCGCAGTTCGGGGGTCGGCGAACGCTCGCGGAGCATCGGGGCGTATCCTCGCCCGCGACGCGACTTTTGCCGCCCCCGAGCCGGTGATTCAGGCAGGCTGGAGGATTTCTGCTGGTCGCGAGGTTTTTGACGGAAGTTCTGGTCGCGCCGATGCCGATACCGATACCGATGAGGCAGTTTTTGCGGCCTTGATCGAGGCTGTGAAAACGCAAATCGGAGGTGAGGCAATGACGGCGTTTTCTCGAATGATCCGCGTCCCACTGGTGGCGACCCTGCTGCTGGCCGTGGGGTTCTGCCCCGTCCCCCGTTCGGCACGGGCCGCGGACGAGGATGGACAGCTCAAGTGGACGCCGCACCGCGCGAGCCTTGCCCCGCCGACCGGCTCGGAGCCCCGGCCTGAAGCTACCAGGCTACCCGCCCCCGATTTCACCATGGCTGAGGCGGCTCCGGTCGCGCCGGTGGGCCCTCCGGCGAGCGTCACGCTCCCCGACGACGTGCCCGCGATCCAGCCCGCATTTCCGCAGCAACCTGCCCGGGTGGCGATGCGGCCAAGGCGGCCGGCCCCGCCCCCGCCGGCCTGGACCGACGCCCTGGCGTCGCAGCGGTTCTACGATCCTTCAAACCCCGAGAGCGTGATGGGTTTCAACATCCTTCGCACGCCCAAGGGAACCTCGAATCGTC